>JADFHU010000096.1 GCA_022567055.1 Planctomycetota bacterium | reverse complement strand
AAACTACTGGCGGACAATTTACTAGTATGGCGCAATCCTGGGGCCACACAAGAAAAAAACCATTTTTTGACGGATCCCGATTAACCCTAGGCCCCTTCAAAGGTTCAAAGAACTCATTTCGGCCACAGAATTCCGTCTGCGATGGATTTTAAGCACACCTCAGGCTCGTTTTAATGCCTCAAGGTGGGGCGGGTGTACCTGAAGTGAATCGGCATGATACTCACAGACGACAGGCGGCATACCCATGACCGCACCCACCATGGAGGGCGATCGCATTTTATTGAATCGCTATATCCGCGGTAGTATACTAGGCTCTGTCAGAAAACTCGATCTGGCTTCGAGCGGCCCTTTTTTCGCCTGGCTGCATCCGGCTGCATCGACGATAAAACCAACATCGCCTGCTTCGCCGTGTTTGCCAGGCGAAAGAATTGCTCGCTCTCGGGCCGACGACGGAGTTCTCAGACAGAGCCTAGAGTTCCATGGCAGAACGACGTAGGAAACGAAGAACTCGGCGGAGTCCTGCTCCGGCTCCCAGACCCACTGTTTCGCGAAAGATCTATTGGATCGTCCCCTTGATTGTTTTGATCGTCGGTCTCTGTGTGGCTGTCGTGGGACTATTCGAACACGCCTCGGTGCCACTGCCTGGGGTCGCGTCCCAGACAGACATGCTGCCACCCACCAATCCCGGGATGGAATCCCAACTTCCCGCTTCCCAGGCGACAGGGAGCCCGACCGCAATGCATGGATCAGCAGAACAAAAACAGGCTGTGCGGCAGGCATTTTCGGGTATTGCAGAGAATATTGCCCAGGTGCAGGCCCTGGAAAAAGCCCTGGTAACGCAGATGCTGGCGGAGTTTCCCGATAGTGTGGAGGCGCATCAATTGATGGCCTTTGTGCTGCGTCACCATGGTGATTCTGAAGCCGCCACGGAATACTACAATAAAGCACTGACAATCGATCCGGAGCGGGGAGAGATCTACCAGAAATTGGCACAGATTGCCAGGGAAAAGGGCCAGTTGGAGCGTGCGGCCGAGATTCTAACGGATGGGCTGGAAAAGGCACCTCAGAGCGCGGGGCTATTTTGGGAATTTGCAGAAATTCGGTTCAGACAAGGACACTACGCACTCGCTTTGGCTTGCCTGGAAAAAGAACGCAACCGGGCGCCCGAATCGACACGGGTGCACTATCTCCGGGGACAGGTTTACAGCCAGCTCACTCAGTATGATCTGGCAGAGGAGAGCTTCAAAAAAACGATCGCCCTCGATCCCAATCACCAAAATGCCTATTACGGATTGGGCATGGTGTACACCCAACGCGGGCAAAAAGACCCGGCCCGTGAGGCCCTGTTCAATTTCAATCGTTTTCATAGGGATTTTCAGACCACTGTAGATGAGAGAGACCGTGTGGGGGATGTCAATGAGGCCCGGCAGAGGGCGGCCAAGCTCTGTTTTCGCGGCCATATGTTCTACTTGCAGCATAAACGCCCGGTGCTGGCGATGAGCCTACTTGACACCGCGGCGCGCTTGGATCCCACGGACGCACTCTTTGTTGAAACTCGAGCCCTGGTGGCCTACCAGGATAATCAGTTTGACCTGGCATTACAGCTATACGACAAAGCACGGCAACTCAATCCGAACAAACCCAACTACAGCCTTAATCTCAGCAAGATCTATCTTCGCCTAAACCAACCGGAGAGGGCCGAATCCGTTTTGAAAGATGCCTTGGCCCATTTTCCCCAGGATCCACGGGTCTATGCGGATCTAGCGCGTCTGTACCTGAAGCATCCGCTCCATGTTCCCAAAACGATTTCCTTGGCTCAGAAGGCCCTGCAGCTCGAAGAGTCGGCCGAGGGCTATTACCTGCTGAGCTGCACCTACATGGCCAACCGGGACCTTTCGCGCGCACAACAGGCAATTAAGATGGCCGTGAAGCTCGCACCCACTCATCCGAAATATCGAGGCATGTATGATCAGATCGAAAGCCGGCAGTGACTCTCATCCATCAATCATCCGGCGTCCGCCACCCTACGGTCTCCTGCTCACCCTGCTCCTGCTTAGCTGGGTGGGGATCGCCTGCCCCTTTGCGGGCGCCTCAGGCATTGTCTTGAAGGACATGACCCGGGAGACGGGCATCACCTTTCGACATTGCGACGGTTCCAGCGGCTTGTATCGCATCGGTGAAAGTGTGGCCAGTGGCTTGGCCTTATTGGATTATGATAACGACGGGGATGTGGACATTTATTTTATCAGTGGCGCCTATGCCGAAGGCGTCAAGAATGAAAACGTCCCCCGTAATACGCTCTATCGCAATGACGGCCAATGGCGCTTTACCGATGTCACCGATCAGGCCGGTGTGGGTGATCTTGGTTTTGGCTTGGGTGTGGCCGTGGCGGATTACGACAATGACGGCGATCAGGACATTTACATCAACAACTGGGGTCCCAATGTGCTTTATCGCAATAACGGCAACGGCACCTTCACGGATGTGACCCAAGTGGCCGGCGTTGCCAACGGGTCCCGAATGGGCGCGGGGGCCAATTTCCTGGACATGGACAAGGACGGTGATTTGGACCTGTTCGTGTCGAGCTATTCGGCCTATTCCCTGGAGAAACACATTCCCTCCACGGTCAATGGATTTCCGGTGTATCCGGGACCCGGTCTCTACGAGCACACCTTCGAGGCCCTGTTTCGTAACAACGGAGATGGGACATTTACCGATGTCAGTCAAGCCTCTGGGGTGGCGTTTGCGCGTTCTCCCGGTATGGGCTCGGTGTGTGCGGACTACGACCGTGATGGGGACACGGATATCTTCGTTGCCAACGATACCCGTCCCAACTACCTCTTTCAGAACGACGGGGCCGGCCATTTTGAGGAAGTGGGTTTGTTGGCCGGCATCGCCTACGATCTACACGGTCAGACCCAGGGGAGCATGGGGATGGACCTCGGCGATTATGACAACGACGGTTGGTTGGATCTCTATGTGACCTCCTATCAGAATGAATGGGCCTCCTTGCTGCACAACCAGAGAGACGGTTTCTTTGCAGACGTCACCCTCGCCAGCGGTGCGGGGGTGGGGACGGTTCCCAATGTCACGTGGGGGATCGGCTTTGTGGATTTTGACAATGACGGTTTACGGGATCTTTTTTTGGCATGCGGTCATGTCCAGGACAAAATAGAGCACTTCGACGATCGCAGCACTTACTATCAAAAGAACATCCTCTATCGCAATCTGGGAAATGGCAAGTTCGAGGATGTCTCTACCCTGAGCGGCGACGGTCTGCAGGTTCAGCTCGCCAGCCGGGGAGTGGGCTTTGACGATCTGGACAATGACGGGGACGTGGATGTGGTGATCCTGAATCCCCGCCGTGAACCGACGCTGCTGCGCAACGACTCCCCCGCTCCGGGACACTGGTTGCAGGTTACCTTGCGCGGAACGCGCAGCAACCGTGACGGGGTGGGTGCTCAGGTGCGGATCATTACCCCGGATGCCGCGTTTATGGACGAGGTGCACAGCGGTCGGAGCTACCAGAGCGATTTCGGCCGGCGACTCTATTTCGGACTGGGCAAGCGAACCAAGATCGACCGGATCGAGGTTGCCTGGATCGGCGGAACCAAGGAGACTTTCACCGTCGATAAGGTAGACCGGCACGTGGTATTGGTCGAAGGCCAGGGATCTCCCCGACAACCAACAACACTAAAATAGAAGCTGCCTAGTCTGTATTGACAGTTGGTGCCAGTAGTCCTGAAGAGTCTCCTGTGAGTGGATTGACCGCCCTAAACAATATAGATCCACTCATACTCAGCCTGCTGAATAGCCGTCGGCCGCGAACCGGTCAGCCCCCAGCATCGCGTCAGCGTTCCCTGTTGGCCGACCCTGCATCCATCTTGGAACCATATCTCTGTAGTTTTGTTGGGTCGTTATTGTCGGATTCTTTGGGCAAAAGAGGGGCTTGTTCAAGCCACTCTTGCATCGCCTGAGGATCGTTCTTTCGATGCTTAGGACGTGCATGACAATAAGTTACCGAATTATCCGCTCAGATTTAGGTTGGATTTGGTCGTGATCGATTGAGCGAAACCGGAGGCGTAGTGTGCCTACGTCGAGGCTTTCGCGATTGAGGAACGGCCAAAGACGACCTGAAGATGAGATGGAGAAGCGGTAAGTTATTGTTGTCCGGGTCCTTGGGTCTAGGTTGAAGACATGAAAAGCCTATTACATAACTATCGGCTATTGGAAAATCAGTGATGATTTAGATGAGAATAACTATGGAGTACAACTTCATTCTTGTAACATGAGGGGCCGCTAAAACGGCTTATAAGCTATTTATAGGCACTTTAGTACTTCTGTTACCGTATTTGTCGGTCATTTTGAGGAGATAACTTTAAATCGTTTCTCAGATCAATCATCACTAGAATCAAGAAAGCCGATAGTTATCGATTCGTCGTCCCACTGAAACGCGTGCTCGAAAGCCTATAAGTCATTTATACTAAACCAGTTGCATTGACCGCAGAGGCGATTGAAGATGAGGATAGCAGGACTCACTGAAATGGCGCGGCCGAATCTGAGGCACTCTAACAGAACCGTCGCGTCGGCCCGAGGCCGAGCGAAGCGGCCATCTGCAAGGCGGCCGAAGCAGGCGATGTGAGCATCGTCGATGGAGGCCAACGCCGCAGAGGGTCACTGCAGCCGGCCAAAGCCAGCAGGGTTTTGTTAGAGTGCCTTAGACAGGAGCATCCAACCATGAGCGAACGATACTTGGCACCACTATTGTCGACCGTCGTGGCCGGATGGATTCTGAGCTACGCCGGCGTCCCCTGCGAGGTGTTGTCAGGCCAACCCACAGGGGACGATGCCCCGCCCACGACAACACCCGCATCACTCGAATTCGATCCGGTCACATCCAAGGCCCTCCTCTTCGACGGCAAGGCCCTGGGTCTATGGAAAGCAAGCGAATTTCTGAACCCGGGGCGGGTGACCGTTCGAGACGGTTGTGTTGTCCTGGGGAGCGGCCACAACTTGACCGGCATCACCTGGACCGGTGGGGTCCTGCGGATGAATTATGAGATCAGCCTGCAGGCCAAGCGTGTAGCGGGTGCGGACTTCTTCTGTGGACTGACCTTTCCGGTGGGCGAGGAATACTGCTCCCTGATCTGCGGAGGGTGGGGCGGCGTCCTGGTCGGGATATCCTGTATTGATTTTCGGGATGCGGACGACAATGAAACCGGCGTCGGCTATGATTTTGAACCGGACCGCTGGTATACCATCCGTGTCCGGGTGACCCCCGACCTGATCGAGGCCTGGATCGACTCCGACCAGGTGGTCGAATTGGAGACGGCAGATCGAACCCTGACCGTCAGGGGTGAGGTCGATGCATCGCGTCCACTGGGCATCGCCACCTGGCGGACGACCGGTGCCGTACGAGACATTGCGATTGAAAAGCTCGATCCGACGCCTCGTTTTACCCCCACGGCATCATATCACTCGGTCACCGTAGAAGGTTGGCAGGTCCTGGTCAGCCCCGAATTGGTCGGCGAGCATTCCGGATTGGCAGCACAGGCGCGCCAACTCCTGGCGGACCAACTCAGGCGGATCGCCCGCGTGCTGCCGGAGAGACCGCTCAAGCGCATGCGGCAGGTCCAAATCTGGTTGGAGTACAGAGACAGGCACTATGCACAGACCTGTTATCATCCGGATGGCGCCTGGCTAGGTAAACGTGGTTACAATCCCGATAAGGCGCTCGGCGTCGAGATCGCCGATGCAGAGAACTTTCTAACATGGAGCAACGATCGTCCCGGGTCGATCCTGCACGAATTGTCCCATGCCTATCACCACCAGGTGATGGGTCACGATCACGTGGGGATCATAGAGGCGTTTCAGGATGCCAAACAAAGTGCAGAGTACGACCGCGTGCTTCACATCAGTGGGGAATACCGTCGCCATCCCGCGAAAAACAGCGCCACGGAATACTTTGCCCGGGGAATGGAGGCTTTCTATGGTCGGGCGAGTTACTACCCCTTCGTCAGGGGGGAACTGAAATATATCGATCCCAACCTCTATCGGATCATAGAGTCCGTGACGGAATAGAGTAGCCGTCAATGTTGCCGTTGTTTGGGGACCGGCAATGTTACCGAGCACAGCACGGCAAAGAATCGAGCCGAGCTCATGGTAGCTGCTCAACCTTCGTGAACATGATCAGGCGAAAGTCCATGACTTGGGATCCGGGGATGTTCGTGGCCCTGAGCGTCAGTTGACCTCTCCCTTTTTTGAGGGACATCGTGCCGAGTGTCATAGGAGCAAAGTCTTTTACAAAGGATTCCCCACGAGAGACGCGATCGTGCTCCATGCCGCGCAGGGGAGGGTCGTGCGGGGCCAGAATCTCACCCCTGACGCTGCTGTTATTGAACCTCAGTTCGATGGTAGAGCCGACATCCTCTTGCGGACAGGCATAATACACCTCGACCCGATAGTCGCCCGTCTCCAGGACCTCGGCATCCCAATGGATTTTGTCCTCAGTGCTGGTCCAGTGGGTGAAGAAGGAGCAGTTGGGAAATCGGTTCGAGCGCTTGATGTTGCCCTGCGTTTTGCCGTCGCGGGCGGGGATCTGTGTGAATCGATAGTCCGGATGTCCGATGGGAAAGGGGCGTTCGTCTCGATCATAGCCGTCGAGCACGGTCTGTCGCCAATCGGCTGCCGCTTTTAGGAGTTGCCGGGTGAGCCGAGGCTGTTCTTTGGAGATGTCACGGTTCTGGCCCGGGTCATTTACCATGTCGAAGAGCTGGCCTTGATGATCCAGGCGGTGTGTTTGTGTACGCACACTCACCCGGTTACGCCAATGAGAGAAGATCAAGCGCGACTGCCACTTCTGTGGGTCCTTCATGAGGTAGGGCTTGAGGCTGATGCCATCCAGTGGTTTTGCTCCAGAGTGAGAGATGCCCGCCAGATCCGCCAATGTGGGCAACAGGTCAATCGCTGCTCCAATCTGTAGCGGAACGATGCCGGGCTTGATCTTGCCGGGCCAGCGTATATGAAGCGGTGAGCGCACGCCGCCCTCATCCGTCGAGCCCTTCCGGCCCTTCATGCCGCCGTTCCAGCGCCATCCATTGGGCCCATTGTCGCAGAAGTAGACCACGATCGTCTCTTCGGCAATGTTCAGGTCATCGAGTTTGGCCAGCAATCGACCCACATTCCAGTCGATGTTCTCACACATGGCCAGCGCCGCCCGAACGTGGCCCACGTTCTCGCGCTGGGGATCGCGGTTGTGCATCTCCAGCTCTTTGTCCTTGAATCTGTCCCACCAGCGGTCGGGCACCTGCATGGGAGAATGGGGCGTGTTGTAGGGGAGGTAGGCGAAGAAGGGCTTGCCGGCTCTGTTACTCTGCTCGATGAATGCGATGGCCCGGTTCGTAAAGTCATCGATCACGAATCCCTTGCCCCTGACGATCCGCCCGTTGTGATCGAGTGGGGGGCTGAAGTAGTTGCCCCAGTGCCCCGAACAGAATCCGTAGTACTCTTCGAAGCCGCGCCCATTGGGATGATAGGGGTACTGCATGCCGTTGTGCCACTTCCCGAAGGCCCCGGTGGCGTAGCCGGCGGCCTTGAAGGTGTCGGCGATGGTCGTTTCATCCAGATCCATTCGTTCGCCCCCGGCCGACGTGCTGTAGACGCCGCTGCGGGGATGGTAGCGACCCGTCAAGAACTCGGCACGGGTGGGTGAACAGACGGGGCAGACATAAAAACGATCGAACCTCGCACCCTCGGCGGCCAGGGAATCGATATGGGGCGTTGCAAGGTTGCTGTTGCCATTTGCGCTCAGGTCACCCCATCCCTGATCGTCGGAGGGAATGACAATGACATTGGGACGCTGTTGGGCGGCTCCGGCAGAATTCCCCATGACCGAGATCAAACTCCATGCCAATACCGTCATGGCAATAGTGAATCGCTTCTTTCGCGTACCTGAGACAGGCATGGCTTTCATGACTTCACCCTTCTAGATGCTCTTCTTACCGGAAGAAGACCTATTCACGCAGCACCGCTTCACCCAATCGTGTGCAACAATCTCTTGGTGACCATAGTCATCCTGAGAGAGTCTTTCGGCTGTTTCACAGGGAAAGGCGCATTATTGTCATGTTCCGGTGTAGATTCAAGGATGATGTCCAGTGGGCAGGTGTCGAACAACCTTGGATGACCCATGGACAGCGCTTGTGCTATGCACGCCGAATGAAGGCCGAGATATGACAAGTTGAGACCAAGCCACTACGCAAATAAGTCGCTCTGTATTAGACTTGGAGAACGCTTTGGCGTAGAATTCGGGCTTGGTTCACAAGAGTGTGCATATGGGTAACAGTCCGTCTGATCTGTTTTCGTGCTCGTGCTCAGCGAAGCGGTACTCGTAATCGTAATCGAGAACGCCGAGAAGCCGATTACGATTACGAGCACGAGTACGCATGAGATTCCTACGTCGAGTCGTGTAACCCAGAATTGAACCAGGCCAGAATTCGTGGTATGTTTGTCTCTCTAAGACTTCACCTTGATTTGGCTTTCCAGGATGGTAAACCGTGAATATGAGACTCTCGTTCATCAAACGTTTGCTTGTCGTCGTGATCCTTTTGACGACTGTCCCGTTGCTCCATGGGGATCAGAACGGTGCTAAACGACCCAACATACTCTTTGCCATCGCCGATGACTGGGGCTGGCCCCACGCCGGCGCCTATGGTGATCCAGTGGTCAAGACGCCCGCCTTCGATCGGATTGCCAAAGAAGGCGTGTCATTCCAGCATGCCTATGTCTCATCACCCTCCTGCACGCCGTCACGCAATGCCATTCTCACCGGTCAGTTCCACTGGCGCTTGGGGCCCGGCGGGAATCTCTGGAGTACGCTCGATCCCAACACACCGGTCTACCCGCTGTTGCTCGAACAGAACGGTTATCACATCGGTTCCTGGCGCAAGAGTTGGGGTCCGGGTAAGTTGACGGGGTGGGAGAAGCACCCGGCCGGCAAACGATACAACAGGGGTTTTGCGGCGTTCCTCGATGCCCGACCGAAAGGGGCGCCCTTCTGTTTCTTCCTGGGGGCGAGCGATCCCCATCGGGGCTATGTCCTGAATTCGGGGGCCAAGAGTGGCATGGATCTGAACAAGATTCGGCTCTTCGAGTGTTTTCCCGATAATTTGGCGGTTCGCGGTGACGTGGCGGACTATTACTTCGAGGTCCAGCGCTTCGACCGGGACGTCGCCGCGGCCCTGGAGAAACTCGAAGAGATCGGGGAACTCGAGAATACCATCGTCGTCATGACCGGTGATCACGGTATGCCCTTTCCCAGGTGCAAGAGCAATCTCTACGATTCCGGCGCACGCGTTCCCCTGGCCATTCGCTGGGGCGCCAAGATCAAGCACCCCGGACGCAGGATCGAGGACTTCGTCAGCCTGACCGATCTGGCGCCGACTTTTCTCCAGATCGCCGGTGTCGACATTCCCCAGGTCATGACCGGCAAGAGTCTGGTCACCATCCTGACGAGTGACAGGGAGGGTGTGGTAGAGCCAGACAGCCGCGCCTTCGTTCTACATGGAAAGGAACGACACGTACCCGGCCAGGAAGGTCACATGGGCGGGTATCCCTGCAGGGGCATCCGCAACCATGCCTTCCTCTACATTGCAAACTTCAAGCCGGATCGCTGGCCTTCGGGAACACCCAACTTTCGCGAAGCCGCCGTCCCCGGCGCCTGGCTGGCCGATTGTGACAACGGCCCCACCAAGACTTACATGAACGATAACAAGGACCTGGACGATCACCACCGAGGCCTTTGGAATCTGTCTTTTGGCATGCGACCCGAGGAAGAGCTATACGACTGTCTCCGAGACCCGGAGCAGTTGGTGAATCTGGCGGCTGATCCTCTCTACGCGTCCGTCAAGGCTGTCCTGGCCGCACAGTTAATGGATCAACTCAAACGCACCGCTGATCCCCGGGTCCAAGGCCAAGGTGATCAATTCGACGAATACCCCTACCTTGGCGGCGCGCCCAAGCACCCTTCATTCAAGAACAAATGAGGATTCTGATGACTTGTTGATTCGAGAGTTAAGAATAATTTTTCACGAAAACTCCGACCAAAAGAGAAAAGAGGTGAACAATGAAACGATCACTGACACGTCGAAGATTCATCAAAGGAACCCTTGCGGCGGGTGCAACTTTGTCCTTGCCCTTTTCTCGGGTGCTCGGCGCCAACGAGGACATTCGGGTGGCGGTCGTCGGCATCCGCAGTCAGGGCCGCAATCACATCAAGTGGTTCCGGCAAATGGAGGGGGTGCGGGTGGTGGCGGTATGCGATCCCGATCGGAGCCTGCTCGACCGTGAGACTGAAGAATTTAGCAAGCGCGGCGAGCGAGTGGATACCTACGTCGATTATCGCAGACTCCTCGAGGACGATGCCATCGATGCCGTGGTGACCGCCTCGCCCAATCACTGGCATGCCCTGGTCACCGTCTGGGGCTGTCAGGCCGGCAAGGATGTCTACGTGGAGAAGCCGGTCTCGCACACCCTCTGGGAAGGCCGTCAGATGGTCAACGCCGCCCGCAAGTACAATCGCATCGTGCAGTCCGGCACCCAGCGGCGCTCCGATGTGGGCCTACAGGAGGCGATCGAATACATCCGCCAGGGGAACCTCGGCAAGATGAAACTGGTCCGTGGCATCTGCTACGTACGACGTGACAGTATCGGCAAGGTCAGTGGTCCCCAGGCCATTCCCAAATCCGTGGACTATGACCTCTGGTGTGGTCCCGCGCCGAAGACGCCCCTGATGCGCAAGAGTCTGCATTACGACTGGCACTGGGTTTGGCCGACGGGTGACGGCGATTTCGGCAACAACGGCATTCACTGGATGGACATCTGTCGCTGGATCGTCGACCATAATCAACTGGCGCCCCGCGTACTCTCTCTCGGCGGTCGCTTCGGCTACGACGACGACGGCGAAACGCCCAACACGCAGCTCGTCTACTACGACTATCAGCCGGTGCCGATTCTCTTTGAACTGCGGGGTCTGCCGGCAAGCAAAGGGGGTTCCGCCATGGACCACTACCGTGACACCCGTGGGGGTGTCGTGGTCGAATGCGAAGGCGGCTATTTCGTGGGCGGTTGGGCCTATGACAAGCATGGCAAGAAGATTAAACAATTCGCGCGGGACGGAGGCGGCAGCCACAAGGCCAACTTCATCGAGGCCGTTCGCAGCCGCAAACGCTCAGACCTGACCGCGGAAGTGCTTGAAGGCCATCTCTCCGCCGCCCTCTGTCACATGGGGAATATCTCCTATCGGGTCGGCAAAGAGGCCTCCCCCGATCAGATCATGGGCTCGATCGGCGGCAATGCCGCTCTGGAGGAATCGTTGAACCGCCTGCATGAGCACCTGCTCGTCAACCACATCGACCTGAAGCAGACACCCTGCATTCTCGGCCCCATGCTCAAAATGGATCCGACGATGGAACGGTTTAGC
>JADFHU010000735.1 GCA_022567055.1 Planctomycetota bacterium | reverse complement strand
TGGTTCCATTCATTTTCCGGCCACCGATCGCATCGGAGGCTGTCATCGAATCATTCCGTCTGCAAACACGTGATTTCACGACTACTTACCGGATGCGGGGAGAAAGGTTACGTGGGTGATTCAAAAAAAAGGATATTCCGGCCAGTGGGGACCCGATACCGAGACTTGTGAGCAACCTCAACGGATTCAGGAGTGGGTTACTACTGCAAGGGTTGACTTCAAAATGCCCCATCGCCATCAAAAGAATAGCGATTCCTTGCGTAAACTCAGCCTGCGGGACTGTCCCTTAGGCCTCCTATACCAGAGAGGCTGCCCGAGTTAGTGTTGGGACACTTGGGATTTGAACCGCTCCAGGCGCAGCGGGGACTGTCCCGGAATCCGAATAAATTGTGGTCAAGGATTCTGAACGGGTATAGCACTGCTCCATCACCCAAAGGCCTCAACCAAGGTTTTCAACTCCTCTTCGACGGCCTCGGGTGAATGCACGGTGTTGGAGATCACGTCACGGAGTGCTTGGGCGAATCGCCTGCGCAATCGAAAGGCGGCTGCCTTGACGGAGCCTTCGTTCATGTCGAACTCCTGGGCGATGTCGGCATAGGATGCGCTCCTGTCACCCCAGAGGTGATCTTTGAGTCTATCGAAAAGCGGTCGATTGCCCGCTTGCTGATACTCCGTTCTCAGCGTTTGTAGGGCCTGCTCGATCACGGTGGTGGCCCAGCGTTTCTCGTAGAGCTTCTCGGGGGTCATGGCCTCGACCGGCTCGGCCAGATAGCGTGCTTCGCCTTCCTCCCTGTAAAGGGAGAGAAGGATGCGATCGCCGCCACGTTTTGCCGCCCGCTCCTTTTCCGACTCATGGGAGAGGAAGTTCTTGAGTGCGGCTAAGAGAAAGGTTCTGAATTTCCCCCGATTTCGATTGGCTGCGGCGAGACTGTCCTTTTCCAGGAGCTTGACAAAGAATCCCTGAGTTAAATCCTGGGCTGTTTCGGATGGATGCCCGCGGCGGCGGATGAATGCATACAGGGGATACCAATAGGTACGACAGAGCTGCTCCAATGCATTCTCCGCTTCCGGCGTGCTCCGACGACCCGCTGCGATGACGAGTGACCAGTGGGTGGTCGCAAACGCCGGCGATCGATCGACAGGTGGTTGTCGTGAGACTGAGTCCATGGCGGGTCCACAGTTTGTTCGACTATCACGAAAAAGCGATCCATTCATCCAGGATGCTTACGTCTCGACATTCTATCGGATCGTGCACCTTACCTCCAGGGCAACTCAACGCTGGACCCCTTCTCCGGCGAGGGAGCCTTAGGAACCGGCAAGAAATAACTTGGACTTTTGCATGCCCAATTGCACCACATCTTTGGCCGCTTCTCAATCGCCAAATCCTCACTGTAGCCCACTACACCTCCGGTTTGGCTCAATCGGCGCGACCAAATCTACGGCACACTTGAACCCCAAAATGTCCAATTTATTTCTTGCCGATCCCTTAGAAACCGCGCATCATTAAATGATCCATTTCTCATCTCATCTTCACGTCATCTACAGCCGCTTCTCAATCGCGAATTCCAGACCCCTCGGCTTCGCTCGGGACAGGCTCCGAACAACTATGCCTGTGGATTCGCTCAATCGAGCGCGATTGAATCTAACGCAATTCCGAGCGATAAATGTCAAATTTATTCTGGCCCGCCCCCTTAGACCGCCTTTGGAATTTGGAGTTGTCAGCCTGATGCCCCCGCGAGAACCGGTCAGGACGCTTGCGTTATTGAGCTGCTTCTGATATCATCATGGGCCTGGACCTCATATTCCTTCTGCAACGCGGGTTTCAAGGGTTCGCTGGATTGCCTTGACAGGTCAATTGTTCAGTTTCTGCCCAAGCGAGGCAAGTCGGCATTCTTTGGGTGTCATCAGACTATACTTAAGGCCCATTCATTGCGGCCGGGAGGATGAACATATTTTCTCACTGTTTACCGCGTCGCCAATTTCTCTCTTCTGTGGTGCTTGTTGTCTCGGTGACGGCTTTGGCAGTTGCAGCCGCGGTCCACAACGACCCTTCCATCCGTGCCACAAAGTCTCGGATCACGGCCAAATCCAAAAAGGAAATGGCAACCGGGGACCAAGCACAGCACTATGTCGAAGCAGCCATCACCTTTGGAAATCTGATTTCCTTAGAAGAGGTGTATTCGCTACCCAGGGCGCCCGGCAGTAACAGGGAAATCATCAAGTCAGAGAACGCGGTCCGCATCCAAATCCCCGCGAAAAGCGCCGCCTCCCTCTTAGACCGTGGAGTCGCGGTCTCCGTTTTGCGAGAATTCACGCTGGTGAGAGGTCGAAGCCTAAAACAGAATCACGCCGAGCCCTGCTCCGGGGCCAGCATACAAGGGTCCAACACAAGCGATCTGGTTATTCCCGACGACCCTGTTTTTGTCGAACGGGTGTATAGTACGATCACCGTTACAGGGGCTCCGGCCACCGCCGAGGTCCTCTGTGTAGACGTACATTTTGAGATCGTTCACACTTGTGTAAGTGATGTCGAAGTCGATCTTTCCAATCAAGTTTTCTCGATTGAATATGATCTGAAAGATCAGTCTCTTGGGTCCTGCTCGGGCTATTATGAGGATACAGTCACTGGGATCACGGCCTTTGCCGGTGAGCCGGTAAATCAAGATTGGCATTTGTGGGCTGGCGACTGGTATCCAGACGATAGGGGTGTTATTGACAGTTGGTGGATCAAAATCTATTACGAAACCTTTCAAGCTATTCCCCTTGTAGAGGGCGTGCCTTATGAGGGAACCACAAGAGAGACTGAAGGTACTTGGCACACTTACTCGCCCAGCAGTTCCGGGCTACTTGTTCTAAATACCGAAGGCAGCGAATTGGATACCACGCTACGTGTGTACGATCCCTGCAGCTTGTTGGAGTTAGCCTTCAATGATGATGTTGGAGATTTCGACTGCCGGGGGGACGTATGGTCGCAGATCATGATGCCCGTGGTCGGCGGGGAGAGCTATCTTGTTCGCGTTG
>JADFHU010000734.1 GCA_022567055.1 Planctomycetota bacterium | reverse complement strand
ATTTTAGGTAACATTTCATCAGGATTCACGATGCTTCTGAAGTCGTAAACCACATACCGAATTAGAGTTTTTGGTTCAGGGTTCAGGGTTCGAAGCCTTGAATCAGTTTTTCCTTCAACTGTGAACCGTGAACCTGGAACCTTGAACCACGCCAATCCCTTCCAACCGTAAGGATCTCATATCGATGTCACACAAGAGCCAACCTTCTATAACGGGCCGTTCACCAGCATACGATTTGTGCCGGTGGCCTGTGAGATGCCGATACCCACCGTCATATCGACCATCGGCACGGTGCTCAGTTCGCTTCGGGGCAGGAAGATCTTTGCCGTGGAAGAAGGTCCACTGGCTGGCTGCAAGGCAGTCTCTGAGCTATATTCTGCCTTGAGTTGGCTGCCACTGGGGAGTATAACGATTCAAATGGTTCAATATTCCCATCTGTATCCTTCACACCTAGGAGAACACGCATGGTTCGTTGCCTGCTTTTGCTGCTTTCGCTCTGCCTCGGGTTTACTTGCGCTCAGGCCCAAGAAGAAGATGCACCAGCCGTAAAAGTAACCAACATCCGCCGTGTGTTTCACAACGGTGAACACAATGCCTTCACGGATCTCGTCCGGTTCAATGAGCGCTTCTATCTCACCTTCCGCAGTTGTCCTGATGGACACGACGTGCACCCGACCGCGTCGATCATCATTCTCGCCAGTGACGATGCTCGGGATTGGGATCAGGTACATCGTTTCCGGGTGGCTAAGCGTGACACACGCGATCCACACTTCCTCGTCTACCAAGAAAAAATGTTTGTCTACACCGGAACTTGGTACAGCGGGGGAACATCACTGCCACGCGAAGACTACGATCTGAACAAACATCTTGGCTACGCCGTGTGGTCCCATGACGGCGTCAAGTGGAACAGCCCCATCCTGTTAGAAGGTACGTTCGGCCACTACATCTGGCGCGCGAACGCGTTCAATGGCAAGGCGTATCTTTGCGGCCGGCGAAAGATTGGGTTCGAGGTGCTCAAACGCGGCGAGGGCCGACGCGTGGAATCGCTGCTGCTGGAGAGCAACGATGGCTTGATCTGGCACAGGCGCGCTGTGTTTCAGGAAATCCAGGGCGACGAAACGGCGTTTCAATTCGAACCCGACGGTAGCATCATTGCCGTCGGTCGCCGCGGCGGCGGCACAGCCCAATTGCTGCGATCCAAGCCGCCCTACAAGCAATGGGACCGCCAAGAACTTGATCGCACTATTGGCGGGCCCTTGCTGACACGTTGGGGCAAGCGTTACGTCGTGGGGGGCCGTAAGACGATCGGCGGCAAGGGTCCCAAGACCTCGATGTACTGGCTGATGGATGACAGACTACAGGAGTTTGCCGAACTACCCAGCGGCGGTGACAATTCATACCCCGGCTTCATCGAACTCGGCCCCACCCGCGCCATCATGTCCTGGTATTCCTCACACGAAAAAGACGAAAGCGGAAAAACCATCACCGCGATTTACATGTCGGATCTACAAATCGTTGATTAGCCGCCGCGCCGAAATCACTTACATCCGTAAGGATCTTGAAGCCATGTCACAGAAGGGGTTATGCGAGAGATTATTATTTTCACCGTACGCGTTCCAAGAAAATGCTTGTAAAATGGAACGTTAGGACATATTTGAACCGGTCGCTTGTTTTCAACATCTTTTTGTGAAGGAGGATTATGATGTGTAAAAAACTGTCTGTGTTAGCGTCTCTTGTTTTGGTGCTGAGCCTTGCCGTGCGCACTCAAGCTGATTTGGTGGGATATTGGGCATTTGATGAAGGCCTCGGATCAATTGCTCATGACTCGAGTGGCAACGGCCTCGATGGCACTCTGAATGGTGACCCTCAGTGGGTCGCAGGTCAAATTGGCGGTGCCCTGGAATTTAACGGAAATGACTTTGTTGAAATTCCTCACAGCCCCCTTCTCTCAATCACTGACCAAATCACAGTTGCGGCCTGGACTTATATGAGTGCAAACGCGAGCGGGGAAATGGCGATTGTCAGCAAAGGAGGGTGGGCTGCAAATGACCTGCCCTATGAATTAACAGAGGAGGCCGGGGCTATCATTTATTGGCAGTTTTACGATGACGAAGGCAGAGACACCTGTGCTCCTACTTCTCCGCCGGTTGACGACTGGCACCACATAGCCGGAACCTATGACGGGCAAATCTTCAAGTGTTACATCGATGGGGAACTGGCGGATGAGTGGGCGTATGCAGGAACGATGCCGGAAAACACGGCCTCAGTAACCATCGGAAAAAGGAGCAGAGGCGGAACCTTCTTCAATGGGTTGATTGACGAAGTGGCAATCTACAATCATGCCCTTACCGGTAGAGAGATCGTGAGTATCATGGCTGGATTGGATGATCCCGCCCAGGCCGCCAATCTCAGCCCGGCAGCAGACAGCGACGATGTAGCGCGTGATGTGATCCTGGACTGGGAATCGGGTGTCTTTTCCGTCGGGCACGATGTGTACTTCGGCACCGTCTGGGCCGATGTCAACGAAGCCAGCACCGGCAATCCCCTGGGCGTCTTGCTGGGACAGGGGCTGGCCGACAGTTCAATAGATGTCGGTCGTCTGGAATTCAGTCAAACTTATTTCTGGCGGGTGGATGAAGTCAATGGCGCCCCAGATTTTGCGGTTTTCAAGGGTAAGGTTTGGAGCTTCGAGGTAGAGCCCTTATCTATTCCTATCAGCGGTGTTACGGTCATGGCTTCCAGCTCGTTCGGCATTTCCGGGCCCGAGAAGACCATCGACGGCTCTGGTCTGGCGGACGATCTTCATGGGGTCGCTGCATCCGACATGTGGATCAGCGGGGGCGTCCCGGCCACGATCGAATACGCCTTCGACCGGGCCTACAAGCTGCACGAGCTTTGGATCTGGAACTCCAACCAGCTCATCGAGGCCTTCGTGGGATTCGGCGCCAAGGATGTTGTCATCGAATACTCTGTAGACGGCGAGAACTGGTCCGTTCTGGACGGCGTTGGGCCGCTGGCCCAGGCTACGGG
>JADFHU010000733.1 GCA_022567055.1 Planctomycetota bacterium | reverse complement strand
GAATAAGCCTAGCTCCCGAAGCATAACTACGCTCAGCGCGGAGACTTCTCTCCTGGTCCAAGGTTGGCATCTCACTGGGCATGGGCGGTGAACTCGAATCGATCCAAGCCGGCGTGGTCCATCCCATGGAAATGTCGTAACTGATGGTCCGCGAAAAATCGACTGAGGCAATAAAGGCCCACATATCGAATTCTGTGATATGATTGGTACTATAGGGCCCATTGTAAAACCACATGATATATCGGTCCGAAGCCGGATAATAAAACCATCCCTGACCATCGCCTGTGCTCGTCAATATGGGACCGAAATTCCGAGGGTGCGTTAACGTCTCGTGAGTGAGCTGCGACTGACGGTCAAAGGAAATGGCGTACCGGCTAGTGGTCGCCTCGCCTGGACTGAAGCCGGCACTGATTGCCAGGACCAAGAGGACTACTGCGCCCGATTGCTTGACGCTAATGCCCATAGATACTCCAAAAACAAGGTATACTCGGAAATTCGCAGACTCTCCTAAGAATTGGAGATCGAACGATTTCCGTCCCTACTTTAGCCCCATCCAGCTTTGTTCTTCCGACGGGACCCAGTCAGTGTCTCTTGCCAAGCCTCGTGCTCTCAAAAGTGGGGAGCATGGGACCACGAAACTCTTGCATGTAAGAATGGCTGGGACTGCAACTCCTTTCTTTCCCGTAGAATCGCCAAGACCATGTTGATACAATGATATCCATGGCATTCAAGCCCCCTTGTGTCTACATCCTGGCCCTTAGCGTCGGCAGCCTGCAGGCAATGGTCAGTGGTTTCACCGTCGTCGGTCGTATTGAGGATAGTCAGGCAAGCCCCGTTGCCGGTGCTCGCGTGACGCTGTTTGCTGAGAGTCTGGAGACCTTTCAGGAAGCCTGGACAGGCGATGAGGGAAACTACCGCATTGCGGAGATGAGTGCAGGGATCTTTCGTTTCGGCGTAGCCGCACCGGGATACGACTACGAAGAATTCGAACTCTCTATCGGACCTTCCGATGCAATAAGAGACGTCTCACTACAACCGGAGAGTCATCCAGGACGCTGGGCCATCGTGGGCAGCACCTTGCCTGATTTCTTGGATGCCACCAACATTGCCCTGCTCACGCCGGAGGGAAAGGTCTACTACTGCCACAGCACAGATGATCCCGTTGTTTTTGACCCGGTAACGGGGGAGAGTCACTTTCCCCCGGGGTCGGGAACGGAACAGGGTTGCATGAATGGCACCTTGCTGGCAGATGGACGGCTGATCATGGTCGGAGGGCAGAGCCCGACGAATCCTGGTAGTTTTCGAAATGCCATTCGTTGGGTGAAGACCTATTCGTTTGTTGATGACACATGGCAGCGGCTCTCGGATCTTGTGCACCCGGTGGGCCGGTGGTATCCCGGCCTGGCCCGCCTGGCCGACGGGAGGCTATTGGCGATGGGGGGCGGCACTCGGCCCAACGCCACTCGTACGGCGACTTGTGAACTGTTTGACCCCGTTTTACAACACTGGCGGTATACGGGGTCCATGGTCAATCCTTGTGAGTTTCCACCCTCGGCGCTCCTGCACACCGGTGAGGTCCTCGCCACCTGGTCACCGCCACAGCTCTTTGACGCCGTGACAGAGACCTGGCGCCGCACCGGGGCATTCAACCAGCCCCATCGTGGCTGGCCGGATCATTCCGATCACTCTCTTGTCGTGCTGGCGGATGGGCGGGCGTTGGCCATCGGGATTCGAGCACCCTCCTCCTCCGGTTCCGGTAGGACAAGAGGTGGCCGAGCCGGCGAAGCCGTCATGGGGGAGATCTACGATCCCAATCAAGGGACATGGGACCTTACATCGAACTCGGGGCTCGTTCGTCTGCAACCAGAGGTGGTACAACTTCCAGACGGAAAAATACTTGTCGCTGCCGGCGAGACGCAAGTGTCAATTCCACCCGTGGAGACGCTTTTGGGTGTCGTCAAGTGGTGTGATCTCTACGATCCGGTATTAGATGCCTGGCGGCGAGTCGCGGACATGCACCAGTATCGCGAGTATCATGCGGTGACCCTCCTGGTTCCCGATGGCCGGGTCCTCACCACGGGTGGGACGAGGATCAAGTTCCAGGTGGGTCCAAGCAGTGCCGATATCGAGGCCTACGAACCACCCTACCTTTTCCGGGGCGTGCGTCCCGAAATCGTCGGCATCTCCGCCACAGACCTTGCCCGCGGCGACGAGCTTTCCTTGGAGATCTTTCCCGAGACCCGTATCACTAGCATCGTCTTGATAGGGACCCCTGCGACCACGCATTGGGTCGATGCCGGCATTCCTCGGCGATTGGTCCTCCCCGTAACCCAGAGCGGTCGTTTCGTCGCGGCGACACTGCCGAGCGATCCTAACGTCTTGCCCCTGGGCTTTTACATGGTCTTCGCCATGGTTGATGACATCCCATCCGTCGCCTGGATTGTCAAGATCGTGGCATGAGACGTCAGCCTGTACGCCAGCGAAATCTATAACACGGAAATACTGTTGCGCCGAGTTCCTTCGCCCGTTTGGTGAAGCGCACTCGGTCAGCAGTGTTCATGGGATACTGACGGTAGCCGGATGCCCGGCGTGGTGGTTCAGCTAGCAGCCCCTCGCGCTCGTAGAAGCTAATTCCTTCTGTAACAGGGACATAAGGTCGTCACGGATGAAAAACACTTTCTGCTTCTCCGACAGGAAGGTTGGCCCCCCAGAGCCGGATCAGGCCCGAGAACTCACTTATGTGGATATCGATACTTTCCTGGCCACCTTTTAATGAACACCGAACTCTATCGGCGCAGAACCACTGCAACCTCAGTCTATGGTTAAGACCAGATTTCGGGCCTCATTAGGGGCTTCTTCATGGTATTTAGAGCCCCTACGCAAAATGATCGTCGCACCGAGAGCGAGCGTTTCGTGCCTCTGGCAAGGAAGGCGAAGCAGGCCATCCGAGGATGGTCGATGGAGCCTGACGCCGTCCAGAGGGAAAATAAGCCGCTCGAATGCAGACTCATTTTGCGTAGGTGCTCTTAGG
>JADFHU010000095.1 GCA_022567055.1 Planctomycetota bacterium | reverse complement strand
TGCAATTCCTAAGCAATTTACACGATCTTGAGCGGCTAGTGCTGCACAACGGTCCCATCGATGAAGGGGTGTTTGAGCACCTCCGCGACCTTTCTCGGTTGAAGTATTTGTTTCTTTCCGGGCTAACCTTATCCACCGGTGAGAGACTCGCGCATCTACAAGACCTACAGAGTCTCGAATCCATACGTTTACACGGCAACTTCGACGATCAGATCTTAAGGCACCTAACCGGCCTGCCGTCGTTACGTCATCTGTGGCTTGAGACACCCACGGCGATTCGGCCAGCTACCCGCAACTTCTTGCAAGAAAACCTGCCCGTCATCCAAAGTATCAAAATCGTTAGTCCAGGCCAGATGCCCGCATTGACGCCAAAAGCCGCCCCAAAGAAACGCCGAGTACGCACTCCACCGACGGGACGCCGAAACAGGCAAGGCCAGCGACGCGCACGACCTCACTGAGTCCCATCGCCATTGCGGGTCACAGCTATAATCTGAGTCCCCTTCTTCCTGCCGTCCGACCCGCCGCTATCCGCTTGACAGGCATCATCACCAATTCTACATTGGTATCGATTGGATGAACGATTATGAACAACTATTCATCCATAGCCAATAGAGATCTCGACCGTGTACAGAGAGGTATCCTGTGTTGCGTCGGTCGCGGATGGCAATTGTTGCTGCCGGCAGCATGAGACGCCTTCAACCTCTTAGAAAGGAGACCTCCATATGAAGACCCTATTCCATACATCTTTACTCGCGGCCCTTCTCTCTGTGGGTACGAGTCACACGGTTAGCGCGGAAGACTGGCCCTGTTTTCGTGGGCCTACGCGTCAGGGTATCAGTCAAGAGAAGGCTGTACCGCTGCGCTGGAGCCTGACGAAGAACCTGGCCTGGAAAATGCCGATCCCCGGCCGGGGCTGGTCGTCGCCGATTGTTTACCAGGACCGAGTCTACGTCACCACTGCGACGGATGAGGGAACCTCGCTTCACCTGCTCTGCATGGATGGCAAAACCGGTAGGATCGTCTGGGACAGAAAAGTGCACCAACAGAAAGCCGGTCACAAGCAGAAAAACAACTCTTATGCCACGCCCACGCCCTTAACCGACGGTGAGCGCATTGTTGTCCTGAGTGCGGACGGCACCCTGCTGGGACTGTCGATGGAGGGTAAGGAACTGTGGCGTCATCAGGAACTGGAGTTCTATGGCCATCATGGCCTGGCGGTGTCGCCCATACTGCAGGAGGGCCTGGTGATCATCCCCTTCGATGGCAGCAGTTCGGGAGCGGACAATAAGGTCGGCTGGCAGAAGCCCTGGGACCAGGGCTTGGTCCTGGCGATCGACGTACAGACCGGCCAGGTCCGATGGCGGGGCAGACGCGGCCTATCGCGCATCGCCCATGTGGTGCCGCAGACGGTGAGCGTAGCGGGCAAGACCCAGGTCGTGAGTGGCGCCGGGGATGTACTGCAGGGATTCGACCTTCAGTCCGGAGAGAGACTCTGGACCGTGCGCAGCTCAGGCGAAGGCTTGGTTCCCTCTGTGGTGGCAGGCGACGGTCTAATCTTTGCCACCACCGGTTTCGGTGCATCGGAAATCCTGGCCGTGCGCTCGGGCGGACGCGGTGAGTGTACGGACTCCCACGTGGCCTGGAAGACGGACAAAGACGTGCCGCATGTGCCGTCGCTGCTCTATGCCAAGCCGCACCTCTATGCATTGACCGAAAGCGGCACATTGACCTGCTTTGCGGCCACCACGGGAGCGGTGCTGTGGCGCGAACGCCTGGGTGGCCGCTATTCGGCCTCACCGATATGGGCCAACGGTCGAGTCTACTGTTTGTCTGAGAAAGGTAAGACGACGGTTATCAAGGCAGGTGCCGACTATGAAGTCCTGGCCGAAAACGATTTGACCGGGACATGCAAGGCCAGTCCGGCGGTGTCCAATGGACGGCTGTTTATCCGTTCGGAAGACACGCTCTATGCGATTGGCCCGGCCGGAGGATAGGGACAACGCGCCCTGCGACTCTTCCTGCACCTCTCGTCATTCGGCCTTTTCTCCGCAGGGCTTGAAGCAGATGGTCTGGACGGGTATGATACATTTCATGCATGTCAATCGAGCCACGCTTCTGCTTCTTGCCCTTGCCGGCACACTCCAAGCCAGCGACACGGCGGGCATTCTATTCTTCGAATCCCATATACGCCCGGTGCTGATTGAGCACTGTTACCAATGCCATTCCACAGAATCCAAGAAGCTCAAGGCTGGTTTTTATCTGGATTCGCGGGAGGGGCTTTTGAGGGGCGGTGAAACGGGCCCAGCCATCGTGCCCGGGCATCCGAAACTCAGCCGGGTCATGGAGGCCATCGAGTACCAGAATCATGACTTCCAGATGCCGCCCAAATACAAACTCGATGAGGTGCATATAGGAAACATTCGTCGTTGGATCGAGATGGGTGCCCCAGATCCCCGGGAAGAAAAGGAACGAGAGCAGGTTAAGGCGGCGATCGATCTGGAGGCCGGGAGGCAGTTTTGGGCCTTTCGGAAAATCCAAGCCACGAATCCCCCTGCCGTTCAAGACAAGCAGTGGCCGGTCGACGACATCGACCACTTTATCCTGGCCAAGCTCGAGGCAAAAGGTCTGCGGCCGAACGATCCGGCTGACCCTGAAACACTCATCCGCCGCGTCTATTTCGATCTCATCGGACTCCCGCCCACCCCCGAACAGATCGATGAGTATCTAGCCGCGCCTTCGCAGAAATCCTTGGCCAAGATTGTCGACCGCTTGCTGGCCTCCACGGCCTTTGGAGAACGCTGGGGACGGCACTGGCTCGATGTGGCCCGCTTTGCCGAATCCAGCGGCGGCGGACGCAGCCTCATGTACGAGCATGCCTGGCGCTTCCGTGACTACGTGATTGACGCGCTGAATCGGGACAAGCCCTTTGACGAATTCATCGTCGAACAACTCGCGGGTGACATGCTCCCGGCGGCCAGCGCCGAGGAGTACAATGAACATCTCACCGCCTCCGGCTTCCTCATGCTCGGCCCCACCAACTATGAACTGCAGGACAAGGAACTGCTGCGCATGGAGGTGATCGATGAACAGATTGACACCATGGGCCGCGCCTTCCTGGGCATGACCTTGGGCTGTGCCCGCTGTCACGATCATAAGTTCGATCCCATACCGACACACGACTACTATGCCCTGGCGGGCATTTTCGGGAGCACCCAATCTCTGGTCCCGGGCAATGTCTCCGGCTTTGTCACCCAGCCCCTGAGGCTGCCCGGTCGCAGCAAAGAGGAGATGCTGGCCATGGAGGCGGCCAACGCCAAGAAAACCAAACTCGCGGCAAGCCTGACCAAGATCGAGACGCAACTGAAAGAGGCCGGCGCCATGCAGGGTAAGGGCGTAGATCCGCGCCGCTTCCCGGGCATCGTCCTTGACGACCACCAGGCCAAGCTGATTGGCCAGTGGAAAAGTTCCACCTTCCAGAGCGGTTTTCTGGGTGATCGATATATTCACGACGAAGGGAAGGCCAAGGGAACGAAGCGGGCGATTTTTACACCCTTCATCGAACGAGGCGGTCTCTATGAGGTCCGGGTTTCCTATACCCCGGGCGCAAATCGCGCCACATCCGTGCCTATTGTGATTCACCACCAGGATGGCCGTGACGAGGTGCGGATCGATCAGACGAAGAAGCCTCCCATAGGGGGCTCCTTTGTGTCTGTGGGGACCTACCGCTTCGAGGCGGACACGGAGGTGAGCGTCACCATTGAGACGGCGGGGACCAAAGCGGTGGTCATCGTAGACGCGGTGCAGTTTCTGAGGGTCGACGGCCCCGTCGACGTCCCCGACACCGAGACACCGGCCAAGATCACTCCCCGGCTCATCGCTGCGCCTGCATGGGATGACAAAGAAAACGCACGCATCGCCCAACTCAGAAAGCGGCAGAGAGAGTTGGAAGGCGAGCTGGGGGAACTGAAGCGGCAATGGCCGGAACAAAAAGTCGACGTCGCCATGTCGGTGAAGGATGCGGAGAAAAAAGGAGACGGTCACCTGCTCATCCGCGGCGTGATCCGAAACCCGGGCCCACTCATTCCTCGGGGATTCCTGCGGGTCATGATGGATCCCGGCGAGTCACCAGAGATACCGGAAAATCAGAGTGGCCGCCTGCAACTGGCGCGGTGGATCGCCAAGGACCAGAACCCCCTGACCAGCCGCGTCATCGTCAATCGCGTTTGGCACTATGTTTTCGGATCGGGCATCGTTCGCACCACCGACAACTTTGGCGCCATGGGCGAACGCCCCTCCCACCCGAAACTCCTCGACACCCTGGCTGCGGAGTTCATGGCCGATGGTTGGTCGATCAAAGGTCTGATCAGGCGGCTGGTGCTGTCACGGACCTACCAGATGAGTTCGGAACCCCACCCCGAAAAGATTGCCGTCGACATCGAAAACCGCCTGCTGTGGCGGGCCCATCGCAAGCGACTGGAGGCCGAGGCCATCCGGGATGCGATGTTGCAGATCAGTGGGCAACTGGATCAGACGCGCGGTGGCCTGACCATTCGAAAGATCTCCCAGTACGATCAGTTTTACCAATTCGACAGCCGCAGACGAAGCGTCTATGTGCCCTGTTTTAGAAACAGCATCCTCGACATCTTTGCGGTCTTCGACATGGCCAATCCCAATCTGGTCGTCGGTCGCCGGTCCGCCAGTGTGTTGCCCACCCAGGCGCTGTTCATGATGAATAGCCCCTTCGTCATCAATCTGGCCCGGAAAACCGCTATCCTGCATGGCCAATCTTTGTCGGGAGATAACGACGTCCGTGTCGGCCAATTGTATCGCAGAATCCTGGGACGCCCGCCGAAGACTGAAGAACTGTACTTGGCAAATCGCTATCTCGACGGTTTCGGTCAAGACCAGCGCGAAATAGCCGCCGCCAGCCTGTGCCACAGTTTATTTGCGTCAATCGATTTCCGCACGTTATACTAGGCTCTTTCTGAAAGCTCCGTCGTCGACCCGGGAGCGAGCAGTTTTTCGTGTCTGGTAAAGATGGCGAAGCAGGCGATATTGGTTGTATCGTCGATGGAGCCGGATGCAGCCAGGCGAAAAAAGGGCCGCTTGAAGCCAGATGGAGTTTTTAGACAGAGCCTACTACTCATGAATCCTTACGACGCACTCTCCAGACGAGCCATGCTGAAAAGGGCAGCCTGCGGTTTCGGGGGCCTGGCCCTCGCAGGCATCTGCGGCAAGAATACCATGGCAGCGCCCGTCACCAATCCCCTGGCGCCCAAGCTGCCCCTCTTCGCCCCCAAGGCCAAGCGCGTCATTTTCATCTTCATGCAAGGCGGTCCCAGCCAGGTGGACACCTTTGACTACAAGCCCGACCTCCTGGCCGCCGACGGCAAGGAGATCGATTTCAAAGGGGTGCGTTTTCAGACCTTCGGAAAGATGAGCAAACGCAAGCTCATGAAACCCCTGTGGGGGTTCAAGCAGTATGGCGCGTCGGGTAGGTGGGTTTCCGACCTCTTTCCTCACATGGCCGAACATGTCGATGATCTCTGTTTCATTCACTCGATGCACACGGAGGGCGTGGCCCACGGACCCTCTACGCTCTTCATGCATACCGGGTCGACCAATCTGATACGACCCTCCATGGGCAGTTGGGTGACCTACGGCCTGGGAACGGAGAATGAAAACCTGCCGGGATTCATCACGCTGATGCCGTCGGCCAGCAAGGGGGGACCGCGCAACTATTCCAATGCCTTTCTCCCCGCGGTGTATCAGGGCACGGCGGTGGGACGGCCGGGCCTGAAGGCGAGCGAGGCCACCATCAAGAATCTGTCCAACGCCGTGACCTCTCCCGAACACCAGCTCAGGCAATTCCGGTTCATGCAGGCGCTCAATCGCGAACAACTGGCCCAGCGGCAGGGAGAGGACGCGCTGGAAGCGGTCGTGGCCTCCTATGAACTCGCCTACCGCATGCAGATGAAGGCGCCGGGGGTGATGGACATCTCGGATGAGACACCCGCTACGCTAAAGCTCTATGGCATCGACGAGGCCCATACCGAAGACTTCGGGCGCCAATGCCTGATGGCCCGCAAGTTCGCCGAAGCGGGCGTGCGTTTCATACAGGTCAACTATGCCGATGAATCGACCACGCCCCGCTGGGACCAACACAGCGACATGCCCAAACATGCCGAACACGCGCGGGCCACCGACAAGCCGGTCGCGGGACTCTTCGCAGACCTCAAGCAGCGAGGTCTGCTGGAAGACACCCTGGTCTGGTGGGGCGGTGAGTTCGGCCGCACGCCCTTCGCCCAGGGCAAAGATGGCAGGGATCACAACCCCCGCGGCTTTACCGTATGGCTGGCAGGGGCCGGCATCCGGCCGGGAATCGCCTACGGTCAAACCGACGCAATCGGACACCTCGCCATCCAGGACAAGGTCCACATGCACGACCTGCACGCCACCATCCTGCACCTTCTGGGCCTGGATCACGAGAAACTGACCTACCCCTACGCCGGCCGCAACTTCAGGCTGACCGACACCCGCGGCGAAGTCATCCACGGCATCCTGACCTGAATCGCCGGGCCGCGACAAACACCTATCTTTTTATTTTACAGATACTTAGGATAGACTCGGCCAGCAGTAGGCCTGGAGGTGTGTCCCTAGGTCGGCTTGGCCGTCGCAAAATATATGGAATTGGGGTAACTTACATAGGCGTATTCCCTACATTCCTTGGAGTAGGTCGATATGCTAGTATTTAATCATCATGAGTTGCTGGACAGGAATCGCTCACGAGTTCCTGGGAGACAGGCCACTATGAGACCCTTCGCTACACCATGGACGCCCTTCAGGCTGGCAGCCCCTCTGCTGTTCGCTTGCCTCATGACGACGCCGAGTTGGGCCGATTCGGCAGGTTCCGACCGAAGCCTACAGCGCGTTCGCCGGACACAGATTCAAGCCAAATGCGCTGCTATCGATGCGCTGCTGGAGGGCGCCCTTGCGCAAGCGGGCGTACAGCCAAATGAAAGGTGCAGCGACGAGATCTTCCTGCGACGCATTTACCTGGACGCCATCGGTCGCATTCCCACGGCCGACGAGGCGCAGGCGTTCCTCGACTGCGAGTCCCCAGACAAGCGTGCCGATCTCATCGATGAACTACTGGCGTCGGAGGGCTATGTCAGCCACCAGTTCAATTACTTCGCCGACCTGCTGCGGGCCACGAGTCGGATGCGCAGGGGCCCGGGAAAACCCTATCTCGACTGGATCAAACTGTCTCTCAAGAACAACAAACCCTATGATCAATTCGTGCGCGAACTCATCACGGCCGAGGGCAATATCCTGGAACCCGATACCGGCGCCGTGGGATATTACCTCAGGGACACGGGCATGATAGAGGACAACATGTCCAACACCGTGCGTGTCTTTCTGGGGACTCGCCTCGAATGTGCTCAGTGTCATGACCATCCCTATGATGACTGGACGCAGAAGCAGTACATGGAAATGGTCGCCTTTACGGCGGGTATCAAAGTCGGCAACTACTATACGACGGAAGCGAGGAAAGAGTACCAGCGTCTCATCAAGCAACACGACATGGACAAGGAAATGCAGCGGGCCTATCGCAGGGTGAACCAGCCCCTCACTTTTGCTGTGGGGGGACCGGAACATGGTCTCTACCGTCTTCCCAAGGACTATCAGTACAGTGACGGAAAGCCCAACGAAGAGGTCAAGGCCACCACGATCTTCGGCGACTCCGTAGACCTCGCCTTTGAAAACGCACCCAAGCCCCGGAGAAAGAGGCCTGCCAACGCGAAGGCCAAGGCCGAAGGAAAGTCCGCGAAGAATCAGCGGCCCCCCCGCAAGTACAAGCGCATCGACCTTGACTCACGCGCGGCCTACGCCCAGTGGATGACGGCTCCGGACAATCCGCGTTTTACCACGGTGATCGCCAATCGGCTGTGGAAACGGGCCATGGGCGTCGCTCTGATCGAACCGGTGGATGACATCAGGGACATCACGAAAGCCGCCGATCCCGCGTTGATGACCTACCTCGAGCAACAGATGATTTGCATGGGCTACGACTTGAAGCAGTTCTACCGCATGCTCTACAACACGCGACACTACCAGCGTACTAGCATTAGCAGTGACCGCATGGCCGTGGATGAAGGGCTGACATCCGGGCCGCTACTGCGGCGGATGAGTGCCGAACAGCTTTGGGATTCGCTGGCCACCTTCTCGGTGCCCAATATCGATGATCTCCAGTGGGAGACCGACACCAAGGTCTACGACGACTACCAAGCACTCAAATCGTCCACGGTCGAGGAGAAGATCGAGCTGGCCGAGGCCTATCAGGATCGCGTCAAAAACCCGGAGAAATACCGGGCGCTGAGACGCAAAAAGAGTCGACAGGCGGCGCAAGCACAGAAGAAGGCACAGAAGACCGTTCAGACGCTCTACCAACAGTACAAGAAGGCCCGCGCCTCGGGAGACGAGGAGATGATAATGGGCATGTCCGCCGAGATCGAAGAAATGGGCTTTTTCCTGGATGCCAAAGGCAAGCTCCGCAACGGGCGATCCGGCTACACCAAGTACATCAAGCGGGCCAGCGAGTTGAACTCCCCCGAGCGCGGAGGACATCTGTTGCGCCAGTTTGGCCAGAGTGACCGCCAACAGATCGAGGCCTCTCATCGCGATGCCTCGGTGACACAGATCCTGAACCTGCTCAACGGCTATGTCGACACCCGCGTGATCAACACGACCAGCACCCTGCTGCTGCGGAAGATCCTGCAGGAGGAGGATCCGGTGGCGCGGATCAAACAGATCTATCTGTCGACCTACACGCGACACCCGACGCCGCAGGAGATGAACGAGGGATTGCGCGTCGTCAAAGCCAATCCACGGCACGGCTATCAGGACCTCATCTGGACGCAGATCAATTCACTGGAGTTTCTGTTCATTCAGTAGACCGCATCATCGCTGCTCCGAAAAGAACGGGCAGAGGGACAAGGAGAACACCATGCATATCGTGACCGACATGGGAAAACAAGATGGGCTCTCACGCCGCGACTTCGTAAGATCGGCGGCTCGCACCCTACTGGGTGTCGGCACACTCTCGCTCGGGTGGGATGCGACCTTTGGCTACGGGAGCGAGGCAGGGACATCGACTAACCTGCCGGGCTTTGGGCGGGCCAAGCGGATGATCTATCTCTTCATGACCGGTGGCATGACCCATCTGGACACCTTTGATCCCAAACCCGGAGCCCCGACACAGGGGCCCACCGAGGCCCTGGCGACCAGCGCCGATGACATCCGCGTGGGTCACACCTTCCCCAAGATGGCCCAGCAGATGCACCATACCAGCGTGATCAATTCCCTGAGTTCCACGCAGGGCGCCCACGCGCAGGGGCGCTACTTCATGCACACGAGCTACACGCTGCGCGCCACGATACAGCATCCCCACATGGGCGCCTGGCTCCATCGCCTGCAGGGCAAACACAGTCCCGATCTACCTGCCAGCGTTCTCATCAGCGGCAATTCTGCGGGTGGCCTGGGCAATGGTTTCCTCGAATCCCGCTTCGCCAGCCTGCCCATCGGCGATCCCAAGGCGGGCCTACAGAACAGCAAACTCGCCCGGGGTGTTTCCCAGGACCGATTCGATGATCGCATGAAACGATCCCATGCCAAGAACCAGGCATTCCTGGACAGATACAACACCCGCGCAGTGCGGGCCTATACCGACATGTACAGGGACGCCGTGCGCCTGATGAAGAGCAAGGAGCTGGACGCTTTTGATATCAGCAGAGAATCGGAGGCCCAACAGGCGGCCTATGGTGACAATCCCTTCGGTCAAGGCTGTCTGTTGGCTCGCCGCCTGGTGGAGCAGGGTGTACGCTATGTGGAAGTCAATTCCGGAGGCTGGGACACCCACAACGACAACTTTGGCCGGCTGGAAGAGAAAGGGCCCGTCCTGGACCAGGCCCTGGCGGCCCTCATCGCCGATCTCCATCAGCGCGGCCTACTCGATGAGACATTGGTGGTACTGGCCACCGAATTCGGCCGCACGCCCGACATCGTCAAAGAGCGGAACAACGGCCGCAACCACTATCCCAAGGCCTTCACCTGTCTTCTGGCCGGCGGCGGGGTCAAGGGCGGATTTCGCTATGGTAAGACAGACGCGGAAGGACGCGAGGTCGTGGAGAACAAGGTCGCCGTACCGGATTTCAACGCCACCATCGCCCACGCCCTGGGCCTGCAACTGGACAAGAAGATCGTCTCCCCCTCCGGCCGACCCTTCACCGTTGCCGACGATGGTAAACCGGTCCTGGAACTGTTTGTCTAGGGACTCCGCAAGCCGCGGAGCGCCCTGGCACGCTCAACGAGATCGGGTCTTTCGCACTGGGCCAATACCATAGTTGCCGCCCTTTCGACGCGTTCGGGATAGGCCTCGGCCAGCTTCTCGGCGATGCTCAGCACGGCCAGGCTCGCTTCATCGCTGAGGTTGGGATCCGCCAGTGCCTCAACCGCCGTTTCAAGCGCTGCCGGCGTGGGAATCAGGCCGATCTGTCCCAGGGCCTGCTTTTTCTCCTCGTCTCGCCTGGCGATTGATAGAGCTTCCTTCAGCAGCCCAAGACGCACGGCCGTATCAGGCTCCTTCCCGACGACCTGAATGCAGGCGCGTAGCGCCAGGATTTGCAGGGTGGAACCCGGGGCCTTGCGGGCCAACTCCAGCAGTTCCGCCGCCGGGGCGGCAGTGGGCCACTGCGTAAGCACACGCACGGCTTCCTTCACCAGTTCGGCGTCCGGGTCATCAAGGGCCACCAGTACGGGCTCTAAGGCCGCCGATGTCCCAAGCCCGCCCAGGAGAGGCAGCAAGCCGCGACGCCCCTCCTTGGGAAACCGATCAAACGCCCCGATGACGGATCGCGTGGCCTGATCCCTGTCAGGGCTCGCCTGCGTGACTGCGTAGAGCGTCCTCATGAACGGCTTGCGTTCTGCCGCGCTCATTGGCCGGGCCGCGAGCGCGAGAAGCGGCGTGAGGGCCTCGGGCAGGGCCAGCTTTCTCAGCGATTCCAGCGCGGCGAGGCGAACGGTCTCAGCCTCCGCCGCGGCGTAGTGCAGCAAGACTTTCGCCGTGGCCCGGTCGCCCCGCTCACCCAAGGCGCGCAAGAGTTCTGCTTTCTGCTGTGGTTCCGCCCGGTCGAGATGCGCCAGGATGGCTGCACGGGCCCCGGGCCCGTGTACGCGTGACAGACTGTCACGCGCGGCCTCTTGCTCCATCGCGTCCCCGCCGGCCGCGGCTCGGGCCAGCGCGGGTATGGAGGAGGGATCGTCAACATCGGCCAAGGCCTCCCAGGCCGCCACTCGCACGGGCAGGTGCCGGCTATTCATAGCGAAGCGAATGGCGGGCAAGGCCGTCGTCGCATCCTGCATGAGGTACGCGTCCAGCAGGGCAAGCTGCGAGTCTGCCGGCAATGACGCCCACTGCCGTAGGCAGGCCTGGAGGACCCGCGGATGCTCCCCTGTCCGAATGAGTTTCAACGCGGCACGTTGGATG
>JADFHU010000732.1 GCA_022567055.1 Planctomycetota bacterium | reverse complement strand
AGGTCACGGGCTGGCCGGTGTGGGCGGCCATGCGTCCCATGGAGGTGACCATGCTGGCGATGGCGCCGCGCTCGGCTTCGTTGTAGGGCTTGTCGTCTCGGATGGCTTCGATCAGGTCATCCCACTCCAACTGGTAGGGGCTGGGCTCGGGTTGAGGGAAACGCCAGATGAGATTGGCGCGATCGAGGTGATGCCCCCGATAGGTGCGCACCTTACCGGGGGTGTGGCTGGAGGTGGAAATCACACCCACACCCTTGGTGCCGTGGGCGTAACTGCTGAACCCGCTCTTGCAGCCCTTCATGTTGCGACCCTGGTAGAACAGCTTGGTGCCATCGGGGTAGGTGTATTCCACGGAGTAGTTATCGAAGTTCTGGTCCACCGAGTCATTGCGATGGTGACGGCCGCCCAGCGCATGGGCCTCGACCGGCCAGGCGCCCTTCATCCAGGAGCACTCATCGATCTGGTGGATGTAAAAATCACTGAACACGCCGCCGCTGGCCCAGATGAAGCTGTGGAATTTCCGGATCTGGTACATGACCTCACTCATGTCGGCGGGCTTTGCATGACAGCCCTGCCAGCCTGACATGCGGTAGGCCCGCATGGCAACAATGTCACCGATCTCGCCGTTATCGATCCGCTCCTTGAGCTGCTGCCGGCCGCGACAGTGACGGATCATGAGTCCGACCCCCACCTTGAGGTTCTTCTGGACGGACTGCTTGGCCAATTCCAGGATCTTGCGTGTCGAGGGTCCATCCACGGTCACGGGCTTTTCCATGAAGCAATGGATCCCCTTCTTGATGGCGTAGGTGAAGTGGACCCAGCGGAAGGCCGGTGGGGTTGCCAGGATCACCACGTCACCGGGACCCAGGCAGTCCATGGCCTTTTGGTAAGCGTCAAAGCCGACGAACTGTCGTTCCTTGGGGACATCCACACGGTCGGCATGCCCTTCGTTGAGGCCGCCGTAGCTACGCGCTAAACGCTGGGGAAAAACGTCCGCCATGGCCACCAGCTTGATGGGACCGTTTTTGACGGACAGGGCGTTGCCGGCGGCTCCACTGCCACGCCCCCCGCAGCCGACCAAGGCGACATTGATGGTATTGTTCTCGCCGGCATAGAGGCGGGGCGCCAGCCCGGCGCCCAGAATGGAGGCGGTAGCAATGCGGCTTGTGTCTTTGATGAAGTCGCGACGCGATGGATTGGTCTGTGTCGTTTTCTCACTCATCTTTCACTCCAGTTTAAACCATACATTGAATCGCTTAGGCGGCTAATACGACAGCGCAGTTTAGTGTTGAAAAACCTTATCTTTGGGCCTAAATCCGAAGCACTAAATCCGAAATCCGAAACAATATCGAATGTCCAAATTCACAATTCTCAAAACAGAACAGACCAGCCTGAGGCCAGCAGTGTTTGTCGATTTGGTGATTTGAAATATGAATTTGTTTAGTATTTCGAGATTCGGATTTCGAGTTTAACTCGACTAACATAACCATTTACATACGAGCATCTTAAGAGTCGCACGGCAAGCAAACCAGTGCTGTAGTACTAAGGACGCATCTTTTGGGCCCTTTCTCTGTAGTTCGCGTTGGCAGAGACATCCAGAATCCTCTCGAGGGCCTTCATCACCTGAGGATTCTTCTTTAGCCGCGCGTTTCTCTTGGTGAGACGCTCTATCATGGCAACGGAGACCGCGCAGGCCGTCTCCTGAACCGCAGGGTCATCGAAATAGGGCATGATTTGCCCCAAGGCCTTGGGCGAATTGATCTGCCCCAGGGCGCCCAGCCACTGGTTCTTTTCGGCAGTCTGTTGGATAAAGGGTGCAACCTCCTGACACATGGTCAGGCGTCGGTTGGTCGGTACTTCACGACGCCGCGCCATGTTCAGGTAGCCACGTAAGCTAAGCGTCCGTACCTTGGCGTCTTCGGAAGTCTTGACCAGGCTCAGCAATTTCGGCGCTGCATCGGCGCTCTGCCAGGCAGCCAAGACGCGGAGAGCGCCCAGTTGGACGTCCTCATCTGAATCGTCAACGGCCGCACACACGACCTCCAAGGCCCGCGGGCCGCCGACGCTGCTGAGCACGCGAAAGAGAGCACCTTTTTGCGCGGCGTCCACCTGGGACAGCCTCTCTATGAGTTGTCCCACACATGCTTCGGGATCACCTGCCCGCCCGCAGACATCGGTCAAGGCCTGCCGCAGGGCATCGAGATCCTTCGTCCGCGTCATGCGTGGCAGCAGAACCAGCAGGGCGGGCAACTCGTCGGCCCCTCCCAACTGGGCGATGGACTTGAGGGCCTGCGAACGAGTGTCGGTGTCGGGATCGGCTGCCGAATCAAGCAAGGCGGGCATGCTCGCCTTCATGCGCCGCTGCCCAATGAGTCCCAGAGCGGAGAGCCGATCCGCTTTGCGTTCGCTTGCCAGCATTGTCAATACGGCGGCATCCGCCGATGCCCCGGGAAAGTGGGCCAGGCCGGCAGTGGCTGCCTGAGCGACCTCCGGGTCGCTGTCATGGGACAGTTCCACCAACAGGGCAACGCTGGAGGAGTGACCCATCCGAGCAAGCGCGCCGAGCGCTGCTAGACGGGTGGGCTGTTTTCCCTGGCGGGCCAGATCCTGCAGTTCCGAGAGTGTCGAAAGATCGGCCCTCTGGCCCAAGATGCCGATGATCAACACCTGTTGATCCACCGATCGATCCTTGAGTCCCGCGGTCAAGACTTCGGTCACCGGCCGACCGGATAACTCGAGGGAGGCTTGAGCGCCGACGGCAACGACCGCGTAATCCTGGCTGGCCAGACACTGGCGCAGTTGCGTCAACTCTTTCGGTCCCTGCGTGACAATGGTACCCCGTAAGGCTGCCGAACGAACCTGATGGGGGACCTCTCGACCCTGCAAGGATGCGTATAAATCCAGGGCGGCCTGGCGATGACCCTGGGCCGCCTGGACTTCGGCACTGCGAAGCAGGCCTTCATACAGTGCCGATTGCCCTTTGGCCGGCACATGGGACAATGCGGCTTGCAGCGCATGGGCCGCTTCCTGGTTACCGATGCT
>JADFHU010000731.1 GCA_022567055.1 Planctomycetota bacterium | reverse complement strand
CGCGCTTCGGCAAGGAGCCCACCGAGTCGCTCTGGGTCTATTGGCGGCAAATTAAGCATGTCGAATACCTCCAGGCGTTATACGGCAATAGCGGGTGCCATCATTCGGGACCATTTCCAGCCCTGCTGCTGAGCACGCTCGATTAGTGTCAGCCATTCTCGGCGGTATCGTTTGTACAGATTAGTTATCTCGGCAGGGACACAGTTCTGTGTGACAACCTCGGTTGACCGGAGGTGCCCTAACACGAAGCTCGGCAATTCATTTGAATAATCAAGATTTGACAATTTATCTACCTGCATAAGAAATCCCCGCAGGTAATTGAGGCTCTCATCAGGTATGTCCGTATTTGACGCTCCGAATATATCATACCTATACTTTCCGCGGGCCTCATGGATGCCAGCCACAAGTAGGGCTTGTCGCCTAAAGATGCAGGCGGGACATATGCCACATTGTTTAGCTCTTGAGTCTCGAAGGGGATAGTGTGCACATGAGACGGTCTTTCCAGCCAGTTCTTCAAGTTTTTCGTTCCTCAGCGAACCTACTAACTCAGCTTTGGTTAAATGTCGATGCGGGAGTTCAATGTTTAAATTGCGTTCCGTAACCAGTTGAAGGAGCGTTGAAAACCTGCGAAGAAACGTAGGGTGACTGCTCTTCGTTGCCTTTGATCCAACCATTCCTACCATTAACGGAAGATTAATCGCTCCAATGCCACCCTCCATCATCTCAATTGCTTTAGCTTCAATAAGTGCCGCTGCAACACCTGCAGCACTACAGAATAGAAAACTGCGGCTGCGTTGAGTTGATTCTTCTTTCCTGGCCAGTTTTGCGGGATTCCTCATGAAGAATGGAAGCACGAGCGGTTCTAGCGTGATGTTCTTCTTCTCGCTTATTATCGATAATTGTCTTTGGATTAACTGACGTTGTCCTTTGTGATGGGATACGAACAGTGGAATAATCTTGTGGTCGTTTTGTTGATCAATCCGGCGCACGAGACCTGCGGCCGAATCCAGCCCTCCGCTATACATGCAAATAATAGGGTTTTGACCAAGAGGTTTCCAATCTGAACTGAACGGCAAAAACCCCATATCAAACTTCTGCCGAGACTCTAGGAATTCGATACACCAATAATCCCCAGAAAGAAAATCAAGGCACCGATGGAGGCACTCTGACGCTTCTTGGCGAGTCCAAAACTGAGTGTCGAACACTTCGACACGAATGTCTAACTGCCGAGTCCACCCAGAATCTCCATGTATTCTATCTCTCCGACAGATCCGATCTGTCACGTACACTGCCACAGCGATTCGTAACAGATCAACTAAGCGTGGGGAAAGTTTACCTGGTAGTTCCCAGTGTCTCAGATCAAAAAGGAAATGGCCTCGCCTCCCAGATTCTAACGTCGTCCATTGCGAACGGGTCGCCCTGTCCCTGAATGAAAAGCTGTATTGGTAGCTGTGCGAGTTGCTCATTCCCTCAGTCCTAGCAGTGATTCCTTCAGTATCGACTTAGTGTCGATAGAAACTGTGTTCTTCTCACTCGAAAACGCTTTGCGTCTCAATGGCCTATCTGGATTTACGGACAGTTGCTGGGACATACGAGTGATTTCTGGTTCAAGATACTTCCGTGCCTGGTCTAATACTGAACGCACTTGGCGGAACGTGCTTTTGCCGTCAGGTGTAACACTTCGCATCGCTACCTGATCGTAAAACTTGTCGCAGATCGCGAACATGAATTTCTTCACGCCTTCATCTCTGGTCTCTGCATCCAGTGCTGCATCCCTAAATAGGCGGGCATAGTCATGGCCATTACATTTGCGCACGATTTCATCCATTCCTCCCGGATCATGCTCCAATTTGTCGAGAAGATCAGCAAGGGGAACCTGCGGAGGACCGTCCTTGAAGATCGGCTTGCCAATAGCATTGATCGTTTTTTGCAGACAGATTCCGGTTAAGCTAGCAACTTGATCAGCTTGGTACCCATCGCGAATCGCGTGGTAAACACGTTGCCATCTACGGGACTTCCCAAGATCTAGCCATTCGTTTTCTGCCATTACAAAACACCAAACAGTGGTTCACTTGATCTACGCCACAATCATATTATCGGCAGGTTTTGTTACAATGTCAACATAAAAATGGACTATTTCAATGTTAATGTAAAATATGTTAACTTTGATTGTAACACCTTATTAAGAAATGGCTTAAGATAGTGCGCATGAGACAAGCGTCGGCAGAATGCCCGTTTTCAGAGGGCAGGAGCTCTGAGGCAGTGAGCCTCCAGGCTGTGGACGGGCACCTTTGAAAGGGTCCCCTGAAGCTTCGCGGGGTACCCGTGTCGAGTCCGGAGGCTGGTGCGACACTGGGCTCGTCGGTATAGAGATGTCGGAAGTAGTGGGGAATCTCGTCGCCGTATACTTCGCGACAGGACTCTAAGGTCGCTTGGACCAACTCCGGCAGTACACGATTCCCGAAGCCACCGGGTGTGGTGATCCTCTCGCAGGACAGTCCCGCGTTCTTTGGGATGCGGTCGATGCGCTCGCCGCCAACGTAGGTTCCGCTCGCTATATCGTTGGCAGGCGACGGACGAGCTCGGATAATGTGAATCCCGGTGAGGTGCAAATCACGCTGAAAAAAGAGAGTTCAGTGTTGCACCAGATAAGCGGAGGCATCGTCAAAGGTGGCCAATGGGGTAATCTGATGACGTTAATCAGTCAACTCGTGGATCAGGGCTATACGATTCGCTCGCGCAATATCATCATTTTCGGCGCCCTGGGTGATGTACGCCCCGCGGCGCCCGGCACGTATTCGGCCGACTATGGACCGCTGGGCGGGATCGATTTTGCGTTGAGATAGTCAGCCCTAGGACCGGTGCCCTGACCCGTCACGAGTCACCCTAGTTTAGAATCAGCGAACGGATGGAGTGTCTGCCGGGTGTGTGGACGGCGGAGGGCACTGGCTTGCCCTTGCTCAGGGACGCTTCCGGCCCGTCTAGTTTTACAGTAATGGACGGCTACCTTCCCTTATCACGGCAATACTTCTTGCGTGCCCGGCAACAAG
>JADFHU010000730.1 GCA_022567055.1 Planctomycetota bacterium | reverse complement strand
TGGTTTTTCGGCATCTTGCTGGCGATCACCGCGGTATTCATCGTGTACAGCTACTGGGGTGGCATCATCGCTGCGATCCGTACGGATATGATCCAGGGCCTGATGATCATCGCCCTCTCCTTTCTCGCCATCCCCGCGGCCTTTAACCTGGAGCAGGTGGGAGGACTCGCAGGGTTGCGTCAAACCCTGGCCCAGGCCGATCCCCATTATCTCCATCTATTCGATGCCCAGCATTTCAATTGGATGACGGTCCTGCTGCTCAGCATCAATGCCCCCTTGAGTATGTTGGCCATGCCGCACCTGATGAGTGTCTGTGCCGCCGGCCGCTCGGAATGGGAAGGTCGCGTTGGTTTTACCTATGGGAACATCTTAAAGCGCATCTGTACGATCGGCTGGTCCATGCTGGGGCTCTGTTGGCTGGCCTATCTGATCCAGTCCCAGGCGGAGATCCATCCGGACGCGGCCTTTGGTGACTCGATCCGGGTCTTACTTTCTCCTTTCCTGCAGGGGATCATGTTGGCCTGCATCATGGCGGCGGCCATGTCCTCCGGGGATGCGGTTCAGATCACCTTGGGGGGACTGATCTCCCAAAACATCTACCGGGTGTTCTTCAATCCAGAGGCGCAGGAGGCACAACTGTTGCAAATCACGCGGCGCGCCGGACTGATCGTCGCTCTATGTGCCGTAGGTGTTGCCATGCTGATGCGGAGCAGCGTGGTCAAAGCCATTTTGGACTACCTCAATATTCTGAGTCTGATCGGCATCTCCGTGGCCATGGGTCTGGTCTGGCGCCGCATGAACACCAGCGGTGTGGTGGGTAGTGCGGCATTGGCGGTGACCACTTTTGTGGTGACGCGCTATGGCTTAGACTGTTCGCGACAGATGGTGACCGGGCTGCCGCTCCTCGCGGGCGTGACGGGAGGCATCATTGGCAGCCTCCTTACCAAACCACCGCCTTGGGACCAGGTGGAACGGTTCTTTAAAAAGATCTACGTGCCCATCGGCGCGGAGGAGGATTTGGCACGGCCCTTAAGCCAGATCGTCCCTCTTGACGAGCGTCTCGTGACCGCTGCAGGACTCTTTATCGTCAGGCCTTCACGCCAGTCTTGGGTGGGATTCCTGGTGACCTTGGCTATCTGCCTGGGAGCCGTTTTATTCATGCTATGGTTTCTCCACGGATAGAATCGACTCAGCGACATGCAACAACAGGGCAAACAAATACCGACACGTGTGGGTCTGATTGGCATCGGCCTGGTGGGCACGGTATTGGCGGAGCGGTTCCTGAACCACGCGATAGACGTCATTGGCTATGACATTGACACGCAGCGGCTCACGCAGCTTGAACGGATGGGGGGACGCTCTGCCACGAGCCCTCGAGAGATTGCCCAAACCGTGGACCATGTGGTTCTATCACTACCGGATACAGAGGTAGTGCAGGAAGTGATCGAAGGACCCCATGGCCTCCTCACTGCCGCGAATAAACCCTCCTATGTGATCGACACCAGCACCGGTGATCCGGAAGACACATCACGTCTGGCCCAAAAACTGGCGCAGTCCGGAGTATCCTTCTTGGATGCCACTATCTGCGGGGCGAGCAGTCAGATACAGCAAGGCGAGGCCGTTCTGATGGTGGGGGGTGAACCGTCGAGCTATGAGGCCTGCGCCGATCTACTGGGCTTGCTGGCGAAGCATGTGTATTACTTGGGGCCTTCCGGATACGGCTCCAAGGCCAAGTTGGCCACCAACCTGGTGCTGGGATTGAACCGCCTGGTCTTGGCGGAGGGTATGGTGTTCGCGGAAAAACTGGGCCTGCCACTGGACACCTTCTTGGCATTGCTAAAGGTCAGTCCCGCTTATTCCGCGGCCGTGGATGTCAAAGGTGAAAAGATGCTAAGGAGCGACTTCGAACCGGTGTCGCGGATTCGCCAACACCACAAAGATGTGTCGCTCATGCTCAAGCATGCGCAACATCACCGGCAGCACCTTCCCCTGTCCGAGCTCCATCAGGACATCTTGGCAAAGGCCATGGCGGCCGGAGACAGTGACCTGGACACCAGTGCGGTTATCAGAGAAATAAGACGACGAACGACAGATGAATCTAAGAGCACCTAACAAAATGACTCTGCATTCAAACGGCTTATTTTGTGCCTGGACGGCGTCAGGCTGCATCGACTATCTTCAGATAGCCTGCTTCGCCTTCCTTGCCAGTCTCAAAAACGCTCGTTTTCGGTGCTACGATTCATTTTGATAGGCACTCTAAGGAGAAACGTCCATGAACACGAAAACTGCTTATTCCCGACGCCATCTGCTCAAACGCGGGGTCCTGGCAAGCACTGCCCTGTGGTCAGGTCGGCGGATACTGGGCGCAAATGACGACATTCGCGTGGCCATCATCGGCCTGGGCGGCAAGGGTAGCAGCCATGTGAAGCAATTCTCCAACCTACCGGGTGTTCGTCTTGTGGCCCTCTGTGACGTCGATCCGCAGCGTCTGGCCAAGCAGGTCAAGAGAGTCGACGGTGCCCATTCCCAAACGGATCCGCGGCGGATTCTGGACCGACAGGACATCGATGCGGTGGTGATCGCCACCCCCGACCATTGGCACGCGCCCGCTTGTATATGGGCCTGCGAAGCGGGCAAAGACGTTTACGTCGAAACGCCCGCTTCACACAATCTCGCCGAAGGAGAACGCATGGTGCAGGCAGGCCGGCTGTGGAATCGCGTCATCCAAACCGGCATGCATCAGCGCAGCGGTGCTCATTTTCAGTCGGCGATCGAGTTCTTGCGCAGCGGGAAACTCGGACCGGTCAACACGGCGAAAGCCTGGATCGTGCATCGGCGAAAATCGATCGGGTTCAAAGCGAACGCGCCTATACCGAAGGAGGTCGATTACGACATGTGGCTGGGGCCTGCACGCAAGCAGCCCTTCAATCCCAACCGGTTTCACGCCAATTGGCATTGGTTTTGGGATTACGGAACCGGCGAGATCGGCAACTGGGGCGTGCATCTGCTCGATATCGCCCGCTGGGGGCTGGATGTCGAATTGCCCCAACG
>JADFHU010000729.1 GCA_022567055.1 Planctomycetota bacterium | reverse complement strand
CGCCGACCTCTCCCGGAGCCACGTCCTCACCGTCATCACCGACGATTCGAATCTCGCTCCATGGCGCGACGACACCGACCGAGCTATTCGCCGCGAGGCTCGGTCCTGTCCATATTCAAATATCAAGTCAGCCAGTTTTTTTTCAACTGTCTTGTTTATTATATCGGCAGCCGTGACCTTTAAGCTTCTGTCTATTCTCATGTCCAGGGGCATATCAGACTGAAAACTTATGCCAAGTTCAGGATCCATGAGCTGAGCAGAAGAATAGCCCAGATCGGCTAGGATAAGGTCTGCTTTTTCAACCCCCATCCGCGTGAGACAAGAGCCCGTCTCCGCAAAGTTCGCATGCGCGAGGCGTATCTTACAGCGAAGGTCCTTCAAATTCGACCTGGAATTCCGTAGCGCCTTTTCATCGATGTCTAGCCCAACAATCACCCCGCGTGTGTCCAGTCTGCTCCCCAGGAGGTGGCTGTGTCCCCCCTGCCCGACCGTGACGTCCACGATGATTCCGTTCGGCGGCAAATGGACGTGCTCGGCCAGAGGATGTGCCAAGACAGGGATGTGTTCCTCTGCAGGCCCAATCGCCTCAGCCGGCTCACGATGCATGACGCGTCAGTCCTCCTCGGGGCCTAGCGCGTGCCCCAAAGGCTAGCTCATCGTCTGGACGCTTGCCTGCGCCCGAGACCGTTCTACGGCAGCAGAAAAGGCGACCTTACCAAGTTGGGGGTAACTCTTCTTCAGCGTGGCCAAACGGTGATTTAGGACGTCGAGAGAAGCCTGTGCCTCCGTGTCCAACCCCCCACCTTGATTCAATGATTCCATGATAATGCGACAATGATCTAAATCCGTTTCAATCATGTTGCCTCCTTCAAGAGTTCAGGGCTCTGTCTAAGCACTCAATCTGGCTTCCCCTCGGCCCTCAACTCGGGCCGAAGGGCGCCTCGGGGTCAAAGATGAGCGGCTCGTCATAGGAACGAGCCACCCTCAGGGTGTTGGTTCCTCCGGCTTCTGCAGCACATACTGCCGCGCCTGAGACATCTGTTTCTGGTACTGGACCATATGGTTCGACACATACTGCTTCCAGTCCTCCTCGTTCCAAAGCTCTATATGATCCCTCACACCCAGCAAGGTGATTCTGTCCTTGAGACCGGCCCGCTTGCGCAGGCGTTCATTGAGCAAAATCCGCCCCTGGCTGTCCAGGTCCACCTTGCTGGAAAATGCGAAGCTAAGCCGTTCGTACGCCACCGCCTCATCTGGGGCTGTCGCGTGTGGCGCCATCGCCAAGGCGATGCGCTCAAAATAGCTTTCAGGGTATAAACACAAGATCCCGTTCGCCCCCAACACCAGATAGAAGTTGCTGCCATGTGCATCGACGTCAATCTGATTGCGGAGCTTGTTGGAAACAAGCACTCTTCCCTTACCGTCAACGACGTGCTGAAATTCGCCTGTTAGCAACAACATGGAATTACTTCCACTTAACGACCAAAGAGTGAGCAATCATAGCATACATCGACACTCAGTCAACATTTCTCCCCACTTTTACCCATTATTTGCCATAATTCACCACCTACTGGTGTAAATCGTCTTTTCTCGGCCCTCCGATTGCCCCCTATTTCCGCCCTGGCGGGTATTCGGGCCAGATTCACCCAAGGAAATAGCGTGTCTGTGATGGGCCGCCGGGCAGCTCCCCGGGTCAAGGCCGGGGCACTTGAGCCGGCCAGTATAGCGGCGGCGGGAGTCAGTCCCCTCTCCTCAGAGCCTCCCAAGCGAGCGGAAAACTTGATAATTTTGGATAAATCCGACAATATCATGGGCACACGTAAAATCACAGTCAAACCAAACTTGTCAGAGTGGGCCTACGGCAGGGCCTTGAAATCGAGACATGGAGAAACGATGCCGCCAGGGGCGTATCAGATAGATCATCATGAGGTGCTGACCTTCCTCCAGCGTGCGCTGGCCGACAGAATTGACGTCCAGGCCCTCGAGTGGTTGGACGCCAAGCGAACCCAAATTCCCGGGGCGAAGGGCCCATCTGTGTTTTTTATGGCCTTCAGTGCAGTCCCTCGATATGTCGGCAAGGCAGACTTGCCCTGGTCTTCGGAGGAACTGGAGAGAGCAGGGACGCTGAGAAAGAGCTGGACGCCCCAACATTGGAGCTGCGACCAGGCGGCTCGCACACTGTTGCTCTTGTCCCTTCCAGTTGAGGACCGGGAGCGTTATCTGAAGACTCTGAATCAGCTCTTTCAAGCCGCCGATTGCGCGGAATTGGTGGCCCTCTATCAGAGTTTGCCCCTAATGGCCTATCCCGAACAGCATGTTCTCCGTGCCGCCGAAGGAATTCGCAGCAACATGACAACAGTCTTCGATGCGGTTGCCCTGCGGAACCCCTACCCTTGTGATCACCTCAAAGAAGAAGCCTGGAATCAGTTGATCTTGAAGGCGGTATTCATCGGCAGTCCTTTGCACCCGATCATGGGACTGGACCAGCGGTCCAATCCAGAGCTTGCCAGGATGCTGATAGACTATGCTCACGAACGCTGGGCGGCCGGTCGGACCGTGACTCCGGAGATCTGGCGATTGATCGGTCCCCATGCGGACGCGCCTATGCTGGAGGATCTATCGAGAATCCTTACCGATGCTCAACCCCAGCTGCAAGAAGCGGCCGCTCTGGCACTTTCGCAATGTTCGCTGCCACAGGCACGCACACGGCTCGAGTCTCAGCCGATTTTACTCTCAGCTATAGACGAAGGATCCCTAAGCTGGGAAGCCTTTAATGAGAAATGGCTGATAGACCAGGTACCGTAAGTCGTCAGACACAGTCCATCGTGAATCAAAAGGAGCGTAAATGCCTGATACGAATCAAAGATCGGATCAGATGATATTCATTGATCCTCATATTCATATGGTTTCCCGTACCACCAACGACTATCAGGCCATGAGGGCCGCAGGCGTTGTCGCTGTGATTGAACCGGCATTCTGGCAGGGCCAACCGCGCACGACGGTCGGATCGTTTAAGGACTATTTCAGCAGCCTGGTGGGATGGGAACGTTTT
>JADFHU010000094.1 GCA_022567055.1 Planctomycetota bacterium | reverse complement strand
CCATGTTCCTCGCCTTTCTTGCATTGCGAATAGTCGGCCCCGGCACGCTCACCCTTGATGCGCTGAGCCAAATCATAAATTCGCCGGCGTCGCGTGTCTATCTGGGATTCACGAGGACCGGCAGCGGCCGTGTCACTCTTAACACGCTCACGCCCATTGCCATCCCCTCTTGGGATATCGACAGCACTCTTTTCGCCGGAGTCGCCGGCGATAGCCAAATAGACATTATCCAAGGGAATCTGACCACCCGTGAACTGCTGGGCGGCCTCTATGGAACAAGCACCTCTACGATTAACGTGACGGGTGCCGGATCCAGCCTTATCGTGGAAGAAAGATGGACCATCGGCGAATACGGGGACGGTTTCGTCACGATCTCCGGCGGCGCTGCGGCCACTGCCAACGAAACCTACATCGGCCGCAAGGACGCTCTGATCGTCATACTGGATGCGATTGCGGTACAGGTCTTCCCGGACGCCAATGGTATTTACCCATCGCAGGAAGAACAGGAAGCCTATATCAAGGGGCGGATGGGACAGGACGTGACTGTCGAACCCTTTACCCCAAGAGACCCGACCAATCCGGGCCGTCAAATCGTCACACTGCCGAAAGGAACGCTAGTGAGCAGTGAATTTGTCGGTGACTGGACCGATCCCGGCGACCCTAAGGCCCTGACCGTCTCCGGCAGCCTATTCACTCGCAAGAGCAACCCCTATTTCACCGACAGCGTCTTCGACGCCATCGACCCCAGCCTCCACGCCGTGGCAAGAGTTGTTTTCAACACGAATGTGGTGGCCGAGCCGAACGACTACCGGAGTGATTCGCGTCTCACGGTGGCAGATCCCGGGTCAGTGTTCACGACGGTGGAGACCCTTTTCATCGGTGGCACGGAAAATCTCAATCAGGGCACCGGCCAACTCCTCGTGCGCAACGGCGGTGTGGCCAATTCAAAGAATGCCTATCTGGCTCGGGGTTCAGAGGGCGTTGCCGATGTCAATGTCACGGGGACCGGATCCGCGTGGCATAATAGCGAAGGCATCTATGTCGGAGAAGGCGGCCAGGGCACTCTTCAGATTTCCCAAGCCGGTCTCGTCACCAGTCAGGACGCCTACCTCGGCTTTGACAGCAACGGCGTAGGCCGGGTCTCAGTGTCGGGGGAGGGTTCTCGGCTGCAGATCAACAACGCCTTCTATGTCGGCTATCTGGGCGGCGGCACGCTGACCATCGAGGACCGGGCAACGGTCTCGGCTTTCGATTTCTCAGTGGGCTTCGATCCCTGCGAGACAGGGACAGGAGCGGCGACCGTTGAAAATGCAACGCTCTCCGTCGGGAATTGGCTCAAGGTCGGATCTAAACTGGGATCCACCTTCGGTGTGAAGAACGGAGGTCGAGTCACGACCGATCAGTTTGGCGCGGGGCACGATCCTAATCATCTGGCACGTGTCAACATCAGCGGCGCGGGGTCCACCTTTGTGACTACAAATCTCTATGTTGGGGAGGTCGGAAACGCACTCTTCACCGTCGGTCCTGATGCCAACGTGGTGGCCGACTATGCACGGATCGGACAAGGGGCGCCCATCCCTCTGCCCGACCTCGAACCCTTCCTGAACCTGGGCAGAGGCTTTTCAGGCGTACTGGACGTGAATGGCGGGGTGTTTCAGGCCCGGCAACTCGACATCGCGCCCAACGGCCTGTTGCGCGGCAACGGGGATATCATCTCGGACCAGGTCACCAGTAGGGGGACCATTGAGCCCGGGAATTCGATTGGCGCCATGACCGTTCATGGTGATCTGTCTCTCGAGTCTGGAAGTCAACTGAACATCGAAGTCGACAATAAGGGCAACAGTGACCAACTCATCGTGACAGGCACGACGACGATCAATGGCGGCACCGTCAAGACTTTCTCCAGTGAAACAATTACCGCATCACGGCAATACACCATCATCCGGTCCAACGAGATCACCGGACCGGGATTCGACGCGATTGACACGCTGGACAGCGCCTTTCTAAGCATCGGCGTCAAAAACATCAGTTCGACCGCCAGCCTACAGTACGGTCAAAACAGCGTGGTGCTTGACGTGACAGTCGTGCCCTTCACCCACCCTACAGTCACCGACACGCCCAACCGAAGGGAACTGGGTGACGCTCTGCAGCAGGCCGTTGTCGATGGGGGCAACCAAATCACCGCGGCACTTCAACAGATCAGGAGTCAGGAACAAGTCGGGCGGTTCTACGACCAACTGTCAGGACAGTCTCGGACCTCGCTCACCACGATCACCTCCGAAGGCGCCACACGCCTCACCGGCGCCGTTTCGGGACGTTTGCATCATGCTCGGGGCGGTTTTGCCAGGGCCTCCGATCATTCTCCCAAATTCGCTATGGCGGGACCCGATCCCTTCTACAACAGGTTATTCTATGACACGAACCCCTTCCAAGCGTTGGAACCCATCGGACAAAAAGAGCCGGACACCGAGTGGGGCTACTGGGGCAAGTTTTTCGGCGCGTTTGGGGACCGCGAAGCGGTCAAGGGCTTTACCGGCTATGCCCATAGTACGACGGGTTGGGCCACGGGGGCAGATTATCAGATCTCCAACCATACGCTGGTCGGTGTTACGCTTGGCATGGCGAACTCGAGTATCGACTATGCAGGATCCCAGGACAGCAGCAAGATTGAAGCGCAGTATCTGGGCATCTATACCGGCCACAACAAGGAGTTCTGGTATGTGGATTCCGTCCTGACCCTGTCACGTCTCGGCTACACGACGGAGCGAATTGTGGATATAACTGGTGAACAACTCGCAGGAGAGTTCAATGGCTTTGAGATCAACGGGTACCTGGAAGGAGGTTGGGACTGGGGAGAGGCCCAAGGCTGGTTGGTGCAGCCCATGGCTTCAGTGCAGGTGTCCTTCGTTCAGTTGGCGAGCTACACGGAAACAGGCGGCGCCAGCGCCCTGGCCTTCGGTGAGCAGGACATGCTCTCCATCAAAGGGTCGGCCGGACTCCGACTGACCAAGGATGTGGCCTGGACCGAAAAACACAGTGGGAAGCTGCAGGTCAGAGGCCGTTGGGTGCACGAGTTTGGCGACAACAGCTCTCATGTCGATGCCCATTTCGCGAGCAACCCGGGGGCCACGTTCACGGTCACCGACGAAGGTGCTGCTCCGGACAGCGTCGTCATTGGTGCGGGAATCCACACCGACATCGGTTCCGGTGACACCATTCTGCTTGACTATGACATGCGGGTCGCTACGGATGAATCGGCCCATATCCTCATCGGACAGTGGAAACACCGGTGGTAAGGGACCAGCAAGAGCGGTAGAGACTACCCCCTCCAACCCACGGACCCACAGACCCATGGACAGAACACAGGCCGAGCACTGCGGAAAGCATTGCCCGGCCTATAGGTGAGCCTGACTGATCAAGCTGACAACCTAATTAAGTATCCCCCCACGAATGCCAGACACCCTGTCGTGACAGTCCCTCCGCGGGTCTCACGATTCGGACACTGAGTCATTCCCTGTTTGTCAGCTTGACAGCCGGTTCGCCTGAATGATGAAATTGAATAAGAGCTACTTCTGCCTAGGCTTTGTCAGAAAACTCCGTCGTCGGCCCGAGAGCAAGCGTTTTTTCGTCTGGCATAGACGGCGACCTGTCCTCCATAGCTTCAGCGAAGGCGGAAGCAGGCGATATTTTCTATCGTCGATGCAGCCAGGCGAAAAACAAGCCGCTCGAAGCCAGATCGAGTTTTCTGACACAGCCTTGTTCAGATCGCCGGGTTCTTAGCTGATGCCGGATTAACCCGGCGCTCTTAGATGCGCTTGTATTGTATAGGGCCGCAGCAGGCAGACTCTATAACGGTTTTTCTCGCTTATTTTTCAAACAATTCTCAATGAACTCTGTAACTCTTTCTCGGGAGCCTCCCTGTGGCACGGTCCCCACTGACGAAGGACAGGATGCAGGTACTATCCGGAGACCAGGGCACTTGCAGTTTCGCAAGATCCTGATATGATCCGCGCCTCTGTCCTGAGAGTGTCCGCAGGTGAGACAAATTAATGATCACTGAATTCAAAGAGTGCCCAACCAAATGACTTTGCATCCAACACGCTGTTTTCCCTCCGCCAGTCGCTTGAGTCTATGTTTTTTCATCCTACTGAGTCACTCCGCGCCAAACCGAGCAGAGGACTCACCTGAAAACCGGCTTACCGAGGCCATGGTCGCGCGAATCCGTCAGGTCAGCAGCGCGCAAGTCTCACCCGACGGCAACTTGATTGCCTACACCCTTTCCAACCCTAGGCCCGTCTATGCGGAGGAAGATGGCGCCGCCTGGAGTGAACTGCACGTCGTGGACATGGGGGGACATTCGCGCCCCTTCGTGACGGGGAAGGTCAACGTCTCCTCTGTCTCCTGGGTGCCTGGCGGCCGGAGCATCGCCTTCCTGGCCCAGCGGGGAGAAGATGAACACAAGAGCCTCTATATCATTCCCGTCGACGGCGGTGAGGCCAAAAAAGTCTTGGACCACGAGACTGAGATCATCGCCTACGCCTGGGCTCCGGATAGCAAACGGGTCGCCTTCACCGCCAAGGCCAAAGAGGAAAAAGACCTGGAAGAAAACCGGGAACATGGTTTCGACGCCGACATCTATGAGGAAGGACTGCGCTCCGTGCAGGTCTGGATTGCCCCGTGTGACCCCCAAGCAGCGGTCCTCGACCCGGACGAGTCCAACGAGGCCCACTTGCTACCCTTGAAAGGTTCTGCATCCAGTATCGAGTGGAGTCCAGATGGAAGACACCTGGCCGTTGCCCTGGCCCCGACACCATTGGTCGACGACCGCTACATGAGGCGGAGAATTCACATCGTCGACGTCCAGAGCGGGCAATCTCGCTGCCAACTGGACACGCGGGGAAAGCTGGGCGAGATGGCCTGGAGTCCGGACGGCCAGCGGCTGGCACTCGTCGCCGGTGTGGACGAGCATGACCCGCGCGAGGGTCACTTGATGGTGGGGACAGTCGACGATCCCGTCGTCAGGGATCTGCTGCCTGACTATCCGGGACACATCTGGTCCCTCGCCTGGAAGGACAGTCGGACCATCATGTATCTGGGCTACCAAGGCGTTTGGTCCACCTTCGCCCAGGTGGACGCCGAGGATGGATCGGCAAGCACGATACTGGCCAAGGGCAAGTACACCCTGCACGAGCTATCCCTCTCCCAAGGAGGTTCGGGCATCGCCTTCATAGGCGAGAGTCCCCTGCATCCGGGCGAGGTGTACGCCATGCGTCCAGGCGAGACCAAACCGCGCCGCTTGACACACAGTAACCCCTTCCTGGAGGGTGTTCCCCTGGCCAGGCAAGAGGTCGTGACTTTCGAGGCCCGTGACGGACTGGCACTGGAGGGCATCCTCATCCGGCCTCTCGAGGAGAAAGCGGGATCACGCTATCCCCTGATCATGATGGTCCACGGGGGCCCGGAGGCGCATCACGTCAATGGCTGGCTCACCCGCTACTCCCTACCCGGACAGGTCGCCGCCGCTCAGGGCTTCGCCAGTTTCTATACCAACTATCGGGGTAGTACCGGTCGCGGCGTCCCCTTTTCGAAGCTCAGCCAAGGGGACCCCGGCGGCAAAGAATTCGATGACCTCATCGATGCCGTCGATCACTTAGTCGCCTCGGGTCTGGTGGACAAGGATCGAGTGGGTATTACCGGAGGCTCCTACGGCGGCTATGCCTCGGCCTGGGGCGCCACCTATTTCAGTCACCGTTACGCGGCCTCCGTCATGTTCGTCGGAATCAGCGACCAGTTTCTCAGTTTCGCCCTGGGTGACATTCCCGAGGAACACCGACTGGTCCACCACATGAAGCATCCCTGGGAACAGCGGGAGCTTCTGCGCCAGCGGAGCCCGATCACACACTTCCGGAACTGTCGAACGCCACTGCTGATACTCCATGGCACCAAGGACACACGCGTCCACCCGGCGCAGTCGCTGGCCCTCTACCGAGCCATCAAGACCTACGGCAAGTCACCCGTCCGACTGGTGCACTATCCCGGCGAACCGCACGGCAATCGCCGCACCGGCTCCCGACTCGATTTCTCGCTGCGGCTGATGCGCTGGATGAATCACTACCTGAAAGGTTCCGGAGGCGAGCCGCCGCCCCATCTACTCGATCTGGCGGACATCAAGCCAGAGGAAGAGTCGTCTCAGGATCCCTAGGCGTGGGAGTAAGCGCTACTGTGGATTGCTCTCAGTACTCAAGCAGGCGATGCTATAGATTGCTCTTATTTCTCATGCACAATTAATTCGGAAACTGGGACAGAGTCCCCACTACGCAGGTTGAAGCACAGTTCTCAGGAGCCCACCGCAAACCTATCATTGCTCTTCTCCCCAGCACCCACCAGGGGTTCGAAAAGGGGTTCGGTATTAATTCTTAGTGTCACGCTACCGTGATAGGAAGATTTAATACTTGACCCCTTTTCTGCTTTTGAATCGGCTCATAATTTGCTCCTATTCGTGTGGGGACAACACTTTGTGGAGCTTATTATGAGCTATGTATATTCAACAGGCAAAGCCAGTGAACTCTGACCACCTCCTGAGGAGGTGGTTTTCTACATCGAAATAAATAATCGATCAGGCTCGGGCATTTTTGACGGTTTCGTAGGCTTCGTTTATCTTGGCGACTTGCTCGTTTGCAAATTTCATGAACTCGTCCGGCAGACCCTTTGAGGCGAGCTTGTCGGGATGGAACTGGATGCACTTCTCGCGGTAAACCTTCTTAATTTCAGAATCGGACATCTCCGGTGTGCATTCGAGTGTCGTGTACGCGTCGTGGAGATTGTTTGAGCGGCCTCCCAATAGGACATCCACCGTGCCCGGTTTCAGTCGGAACGCGTGCTCCATCTGCTGAAGGATTTCACGTTCGTTGGGGTGGATCACGCCATCGGCCTGTGCGACAGCATGCAGCGCCGCGATAAAGGTCATGCCGATTTGATGGTTATACTGAATGGCTGCGGCGAGCTGGTTAATATAGTCGGCGGCGCTATGGTGGTCGTCTATGGCTTCGCGGAAAATATTAATGGCGGCCTCACGCATTCTCGGTGTGTACCCGAGTTGGGCGATGATATGTTCAACCGCGTTGATCTCCTCCTTGGTGACTACCCCGTCGGTCTTCGCCATTTTGGCCAGACATCCGAAAAAAGCCACCTGAATTATCATTGCGGCGTTCTGCACGCGTGATAGCCCTTTGTCAACCTGATGCCCGAGCCCAACCCCGATTGCCACACCCCAGGGACCCAGGAAGGAGCCCAGCACACCGCCCACTAATTTACCTGTCCATGCCATGGTTAATATTCCAAAAAAACATAGTTACCCTGAACTGTGTTTGGCACCGTACCATTAAATGACTGAAATATCAATCGTCTGTGATCTCTGGAAACAGACTCTTACGCGCACGGTTGTATGCCTTTCTACTTTTGTATGGAATTAGGCTACGAATTCATCCACATTTCCCGGATAATGCACACGATTTCGTATCGAACGGAATCGCTTGTTGTCCTGGATGAGTGAGCCTGCCTCAGTCTGGTCAATGCTCACCAATCACTGATAGATATCTTGCCAAGGCTGATTCAAGTGTAGGGTATCGCCCATTGGTTAAAGCAATCCTTGATCACCGTGTGCCAAATGAACTCTGCCCCCTTGGGTGCTACCTAAATCAATTCAAATCACGTTCTAGTCCACGCTACATCCTCAAGTCATCTAGAAACTCTGAGGCCGGATCGGCACTTGTTACAAGCACGGGGGGAAAAGGGGTTCCGGAAAAGGGGTTCGCCGGAAAAGGGGTTCGGTATTAATTCTTAGTGTCACGCTACCGTGATAGGAAGATTTAATACTTGACCCCTTGTCTTTCTGTAGCCCTTTGTAGCGGTACCAAGGGCTTAGCGAACGACGCGGCGGAGCGCGAGCGCGCACGATGTCAGCATCGCTTGTCGAGGCGTGGCCACACCTGCCCGATGTTGTTCGGATGGGCATCTTGGCGATGGTAGAGTGCCATCGCATACTTGTGCTTTCTAAACCGGGTTGCCATTGCGCTAATTCTGGAACCCGGAAGCCCGCGCGCAATAAGCGCAACAGTCTCCAGGTCTTGCGTTCTGTGAGGGGTCGACTTGCGGAATCTCGAAAGTCGACGAAGCCCAGAAGCTCTCCCAATCTGCGTCGAGTTCTTCGGGGGCCCGGACCATGTGGATGGTCGTCAGCATCCAGACCCCGGGGTGCGGCAAGGCGAACGAGACGCGACCCTGCTCGTCCGTTGAGCCGATGATCAGATTTTCCGGATGACTCTGGGAAACCGCGATCACGCGCGTGCCGGACAGCGGTCTGGAATCATAGAACACCCGCGCGACTAGCGGCGCCTGTGTGAGCCCGGTGGCAGCCTGGCGCGCGTCAAGCACGATCTCGACCGGGAGCCCGAGCCGCTGATCACGCAATTCGGCGCCGCCGACGGTCAGCAACGCCTTGGCACAACGGGAGAAGGCTTCGCGGCCGGGATCGTCCTGCTCGCTTCGGCGTTTGCGATCCTCGACGATCGACGCCAGTCCCTCTTCCAAGAGGTACGCATCAAAGGCATTCGGCGCCATTTCATTGAGCGCTCGCGTACTGCGATAGCTGACGATGTAGGAACCCGGCGAAGTAACGCGGGCAAACTCTTCGGTTCCGCCTGATCGTCCAGCCACGCGGCCTTCGCCGTCGGGGCCGAGCACAAAGAACTTCTCGATGCGGTCCGCGTCGTAGGGGACCGGGCGGCCGGCGAAGCGTTCGCCGAGATGGAGGGAGAGACGTAGGACGCTGTTCGGTTGCGGTTGATAGCTCGACGGCTGGAGCCAGAATTCGTGAGCGGACGCGCGCGGCACCAGAAAGGCTGCGACGAGATAGGTGACGAAGATCGTTCTTGAGGAATTCATCGCGATTGCCTCCGACAAATGGTGTCGAGTTAGGGATCGGCAAGAAATAAGTTGGACAATTTGGGGTCCAAGTGTTCCCCATGTTTGGTCGCGCCCGATTGAGCGACACCACAGGCGTAGCTGTTCTACGTCGCGGATGTCGCGATTGAGAAGCGATCAAAGATGGGGTGCAATTGGGCATTCAAAAGTCCAAGTTATTTCTTGCCGTTCCCTCAGGGAGGTGAGACCCCCAATGCCCGCCATGCCTGCCCCGACACCGCACGATTCCACGGGGGCATCGGCTACGCGCATGTAACTGCGTAGGTGCCTTCGACGGCGCCGTTCATTCTGCACGCGCCGGGTCCTTGCGGTTGAAGGAACCGGAATGCGGGGTAGCGGCGTAAGGGAACACCTGGTTGTAGGGCAGGTCATTCTCCTCGACATTGTCGCCGACGACCGTGATCGTCCCATAGGTCGGGCCGCTGGCGACCGCCGTCAGGGCGATATCAACGACGTCGTCGCCGAAGCGCCGGCCGTTCGGCCAACCGCTGGACACCCCGTTGGTCGTGTCCTCGCCGATGAAACCCAGGCGGTTGAAGCCCGGGTCACCCTCGAGCCGGACGGGGTCCGTCGTGGTAATCACTCGCAGCACGTCCGGGATGAAGATATTCACCAGGTCCGTGCGGCCGGTGGTTTGCAACGGCGCCTGGCCGGTCGCATCGCCGAAGAGTACGAAGTTGATCAGGAACGCGAGCTCCGAGTTCTCGGCCCAGGTCGCGAACGACTCGTCCCCGGTCGGCGAGGTGCGGTTGTAGCGGTCCTTGTCGCGTAACGCGACCAGTGTTTCGTTGAAGAGCGGGTTGCCGAGGCGGTTAGTCTGAATCCAGCCACCCTCATTGAGCCGCCGACCGTCACTCGTTAGCACGCGCATCTCCGGACGACTCACAGAGGCATACACGCCGACGCCGGTCTGCTCGCCGAAGAACACGCTTTCGAAGGCGGCCGGAACACCTGCGGCTTCCAGATCCGCGACCGGAATCTGAATCGCGAAGGTCAGCACGTTGAACCCTTTGAATCCGTCCACGCCGTTGCCGTCCTGGCCAAGGCCGTCATTGGGATCGCCGTTGTTGTCGATGATGCGGGGATCAAGCAGGTTAAACACGCCGGGCACGTCGCCGAAGAAGCTGTCGTCACGCGGACCTGCAAAGACGACCATACCGTTCGCCAGGTCGGTGATCGCCTGCTGCGTGTACGCGTCCAGCGAGGCAAAGTCGGCGGCACCTGACACCGCACGACCATCGGCGTCGTTGTACAGCGGCGTGACCCGGCCGCCCACGTTGGGAGGTGCGACCAGTAGACCCTCTCCGATCAGGTCTTTCGAGTCACCGGCACTGCGCACGACCCAGTAGGTTTGGACGAAGTTCTGTCGCGCGTCGCCGATCTGCATGATAGCGCCCGCCTCCGTACCCAGACCGTAGGAGAGGATCGTGTCCGGGTTCAGTGGGGCGCCGTCGACCGCGGAGAAGAAGAAATCGTAGCGGATCGCGCTTGCGCCGGTGGCCGGGTTGGTAATGTGGATGCTGTAGCGCGCGTCGTCCGCGAAACGCTCGTAATGGGGGCCATCGCCGGGTTCGGAGAACGGGCGCACGTTGACGACTACGTTGAGCATCTTAACGCTCGGATCGTCGTACTTGGTCCCGATGAATCCGTACACGTCGGTCAGGTTCGCCTGCGGATCCTGTTTGATCAGCGGGGCGTCGTTGTGGCTGGACGCCAGCGCTACCACGCCGACAGCGAGCGATGCTGTGATGATCAGGCACTTACGGATAGAGGTGGAAACGAGAGATTTCATGTTCTTGCTCCTGTGCTTGGGGTCCGTGTGTCGCGTCTGCCGGACGAGTCCGACGCTTACAGATTGCCGACTGGTTTCGAGTTCCGGATTCGAGATGTCCGTCTCGGGCTAGCTGCGTTCGAAACGAATTGGCACATGAACGAGTACGCCTCGTTCGTTCGCCGTCATTACGCCGTGTGCAGGTGGGTCGGATTGGTATTTGTAAAAAAAAAGTAGAAAAGGCGCAGGCCGGCCAACCGGATTGCGTCTCTGGATGCCGCCAAAATCTACCAGGCAAGGCGCCCTGGCAAGTCGGCGCTCGATCGCTTACAATAGCGTCCATGTCGGCTACGGAGCGATTACTGACCGACCAGGCTCTGCTTGCGTCCATAGCTGAGGGCGACTCCGCAGCCTTTGCGACGTTCTATGACCGCCATTCGGCGCGCGTTTTTGGTCTCCTCATGTGCATCCTGCGCGATTCAATCGAGGCCGAAGAGGCTTTTCAAGATGTTTTCTGGCAGGTGTGGACACGCGCCGGACAGTACGAGGCGGCCCGCGCGGCGCCGATCGCTTGGCTGACTGTGATCACGCGGTCGCGGGCGCTCGACCGTCGTCGCCGGCTCGCCCGCTTGTCCAGGAAGGTGACGGAGGAGTTGCCGGATTCTCTCTCGTACGCGGACGCCTCAGCCACGATGGAACAGCGCGAGGCCGCGGATCGGGCGCGAGAACTGCTCGAAAAACTGCCCGACGAGCAAAAAACACTGATCCGGCGGTCCTTTTTCGACGGAATGACGCATAGGGAGATTGCTGAGAGGGAAAACCTCCCTCTCGGCACCGTGAAAACTCGCATCCGACAGGGTATAATGAGACTGAGAGA
>JADFHU010000728.1 GCA_022567055.1 Planctomycetota bacterium | reverse complement strand
TGAATGTCAGCCCCTCTAGTTCCCGCTCTGTTGTGGAAAAACAGAGGCTGGCGAAGTATCCGACAATGACGCAAGATAGAACGCCCACTGCCGCCGTGAGAATACCGTGTAAGGGAGCATTCTCCACACTTTTTATGACGATCAGCGTGATCACCGAGGCGGCCACACCGATTGCGACGCCGACCGTATTGGCGCGTTTGGTAAACACCCCTAGAAGAAAAACACCGGCCAGAGAACTACCAAGGAGTGCCATGAACAATAGAATCAGATCCCATAAGGATTTGGCGTCTTGCCTTGAGACCAAATATGCAGATAGGGTGCCGAGAACGCCGGCAATCATCGTGATTCTGCGGGCCATCGTTAGCCGTGTCTTGTCGTTCGCATCGGGTCGCAACTTGCTATAAACATCCGTTACCAGTGATGTGGCAATGCTGTGCATACCGCTGTCAACGGTGGACATGGTGGCGGCAAAAATGCCTGCGATCACCAGACCGGCAAGTCCTATTGGCAACCGTGTTGCGATGAACCATGGGACAATAATGTCATTCTGGCCACTGGGCGGAAGCATTTCGGGTCGAGAGTGATAGAAAATAAAGAGCGCCGTACCTAGGCCGAAGAAAAGTAGCGAAGCGGGAACAACAATGGCCGCGTGGGCCCAGACGGCTCGGGCTGCGGATCGCTCTGTGGGTGTGGTCAGCAGGCGCTGCATGGGCACCTGATCACTGGTGAAAGGAACCAGTTGTATAAAAAAGCCACCGATGATCCACACCCAGAAAACATCTGATTTTAATCCGCCCGCCATCGTGAAGATGTGAAATTTGTTTTCACTGACGGCGAGATCCCACATGCCGCCGAAATTGAAATCCTCCGCAGCTAGTATAAGCCCAATACATAACAGCCCGCCGCCAGCGAGAACAATAGACTGCAACACGTCTGTCCAGACGACTGCCTCGATACCGCCGAGCACCGTATAAACTGTGCACAGTAATCCCATCACGGTGATACAGAGATAAATATTGACACCCGTTACCGTCGAGAGCGCCAAGGAGGGCAGAAGAAGAAAGATCCCCATCTTGGCGATTTGAAGGATCGTAAAGGAGATGCTGCCGTACAAACGCATCCCTGGACCAAAACGTCTCTCCAGGTACTCGTAGATCGAGGTGACATTGAGACGGCGATAGAGAGGCAAAAAGCAGTACACCGTCAAGGGCGCCACAAGAATAATGCCAAGGTTGACAAGAATGGATAGCCAGTTGTAGCCAAAGGCCTTTGCAGGAATGGCCATAAAGGTCACGGCGCTGAGGTTAGTACTAAAAACACTCAGCGCTGCCGCCCACCAGGGGATACGGCGACCCGCCAAAAAGTAGTCGTCGGTACTCGTGTTGCGCTTTGCGAAATAAAACCCCATGTAGACCAGGATGACGAGGTAGCCCACCAGAACCAGATAGTCTAGCATGTGAAAGGGGGACTGCGTGAGTTCGGCTGTACCTAGGACGTGCATGACAATAATCATATCACTTCGACTCTATGTCCGCCCGGTTGCAATTTATCACCCAGAGCGGCGCGTGCCTCTTTTAAGTCTTTATGCAGCGCCTTGGTAAATAGTAAGACGTCAGCGCTGTGCAGGAACAGTGTGGCACCGCATTTGGCCCACTCAATCTCTTGTGCGAGACTATCCCAATAATGAATCCCTACTCCTACGTTGTGCGCTCGCGCTTTTTTGATAATCACGCGCACCATCTTGTCAAATTCAGGATGGTCGTATTGTTCGGGAATCCCCATGCTGACGGACAAGTCATGTGGGCCAATTTGCACCGCATCGATGCCGGGCACTGCAAGAATCTGGTCGAGATTCTCAACGGCAGGCACACTTTCAACATTGATAAAAAGAAGTCGCCCTGCGTTTCTCTCGCGAAGATAGGATGCCAAAGGTTCAACAGGTTCAACGCTGCCGTCCACGACATCTGCGAGTTTTTTCCCTTTGAGTGGCCGCAGTTTTACGGCGCCTCGCAAGGCCTGAACCTCGGCAAGTGTTTCGACATAAGGGGCAATAATGCCGCAGGCGCCGCCATCGAGTACCTTGCAGGCGCGATACGGGTCCGGCGCTGGGATTCGCACAATCGGAGCCAAGTTCAGCGCGCGACAGGTCTGGCACATCCAGGCAAGATCATGGTCGCTAATCGGAATGTGTTCGGTGTCAATAAAAACATAATCAAGCCCGATCCCCGTCAGGTGCTGCGGTAGATGCGGCGATGGGGAAGTGATTAAAGTTCCGTAGACACGTTGACCCGCCCTCAGGGCCTTAGATAGCTCAAGACCATTCACAATCTCTACACTCCTTAGCTATTCCATTAACTCGATCAATCCATGTTTGTCTGGCTTCCACGGTTTACCAGCCCATGAGGGGCGTGCAGAGAAGGATTCTGTCTTTTGCTACTGAAAGCACCGAATTGCATCACGACAGTTGCATTTCCGCAATGAATTAAGAGTGCCTATCAAAATGAATCGTCGCACCGAAAACGAGCGTTTTTGTGTCTGGCAGGAAGGCGAAGCAGGCTATCTGAAGATAGTCGATGCAGCCTGACGCCGTCCTGACACAAAACAAGCCGTTTGAATGCAGAGTCATTTTGCGTAGGTGCTCTAAGATACAATTCAAGGGTTCTGGAGACGGTGCTAAGGGATCGGCAAGAAATGAATTGGACAATTTGGGGTCCAAGTGTGCCCCATATTGGGTCGCGCCCGATTGAGCGAAACCACAGGCGTAGCAGTTCTACGTCGCGGATTTTGCGATTGAGAAGCGATCCAAGATGGGGTGCAATTGGGCATTCAAAAGTCCAAGTCATTTCTTGCCGGTCCCTAACAGTACTGAAATTTTCTGGCGAAGTAAAGTAGCCAGGAGCCACTCGCAAGAGTATACTGAGGCACTCATCATGACATTGGACGAATCGGTGGAGGCTAGCCGATTCCCGTGGTGAAAAAGCTGGGTTAATGGCCGTTTTCAATGCCGTAAAGACGGATTTTTACCGCTAAGGAGTTGTGCAAAAATAAATCATTGGTTCTACGCTCAGA
>JADFHU010000727.1 GCA_022567055.1 Planctomycetota bacterium | reverse complement strand
TTTTGTGGGTGCATCCTCCCATCAATACGCCTATGTATTTGGGAGCGGTTTCCGATGTGCAGGGTCCTGTCTGGCCGATGCTGTTTGTGCTGGTGGCCTGCGGCGCGGTGTCCGGTTTTCATTCCCTGGTGGCCGGGGGAACAGTTTCGAAACAGCTTTCCCTCGAGTCGCATGGCCGGGCCATCAGTTTCGGCGGGATGTTGACGGAAGGGGTCGTGGCTGTGACCACGGTCCTTCTGGTGGGCGGCGGGTTATATTGGGTTGCGCCCGTGGGCGGCAACATCGACATGAGCGTTCTCGGCTTCCGGGAAACTCTTAAAAGCGGCGGCTGGATCTATTCATTCGGCAATGGCTACGGGAACCTGGTCGGGCAGATGCTTCCTGTTTTAGGGTTCACCTTCGCTTCGATGATTGCCGTTCTGGCCCTCAACACGTTTGTACTCACGACGCTGGACACGGCGGTGCGCATCAACCGCTTCATTGTCCAGGAAGCATTCGGGGCGAAGATTCCCTGGCTCGCTAACAAATACGCGGCTACCGGGGTGACTGTATTTTTTGCTTATATGATCGGGGCCACCGACGGCTGGGAGAAAATCTGGCCGATCTTCGGCGCCACCAACCAGCTTATCGCGGCGGTGGCGTTGTTCGTGATTTCCGCTTACCTGATCGGAGTGAGGCGGCCCGCAAAATACACGCTTTACCCGGCTATTTTCATGTTGATCACCGCGGTGGGGGCTTTGTTATGGCAGGGATACAGGTTTTTTACCGCGCCGGAACCCAATCTTTTTCTGGGATGCGCTTCCCTGACGCTCGTGGGGCTGGCCCTGTTTGTTGGGAACGAGGGAATAAGGGTCATGAGAGCCAAAAAATTCATCCCTCAGCCTGTTCCGTCAGAGGCCTGAATATTAGGCGGTTGATTTCGGATGAAAATATACTATTATTGATGCATATGGTTAAAAATAATTTGCGGATGACTAAGCGATGAAACTCAGCGAAGTTTTAAAATTGCAGGAGGAAAAGAAGAAGCCGGGCGCCGGGACTACAGGTACGGGATCGCCTCCGTCCACCTCGCCCGCGAATAAGAAGGGCCTCAAAGTCCTTCGCACTCGCGAGACTCCAAACCCCAACGCCCTGCAGTTTGTCCTCAACGCGCAGATACTCAATCACGGCAATAAGTCGTGGTCATCCAAAAGTGACTGCGGCGGGGACAAGATGGGAGAGGCCCTGTTCAGCATCGACGGAGTGGACAAGGTTTACATAATGGAAAATTTTGTGACCGTGACCAAAAGGAATGGCGTGACCTGGAAACCTCTTTCGGACCGAATATGGAAAACGGTTGACTCGCACGTCGACTACTATAAAACGGAGGGAAAAGCCGAGTTGGCCGGGATCGATGTCGCCAACTATCTATCCCTCTCCCAGGATGACAAAAAGAAAGCCGTCGAAATGGTGCTGAACCGTTCGGTCAGGTCTTCCCTGGCCCAGGACGGGGGAGGGGTGGACCTCAAGGGAATCGACGGCAATGTCGTTCAAATCCATTATCAGGGCGCTTGCGGAGACTGTGCTTCCTCCACAACCGGCACGCTTAAATATATAGAGCGCCTGATCCAACAGCAACTTCACTCTGACCTGATCGTCAAATCCGTCTGATTGAGTTCTTACCGCAGTCCGGCGGAAACTTTCGGGTCGGAGAATGTCCCGCGCACTGTGAAAGGAGTCTTGATGATGCCTCCTTTTGATCCTCCGGAAAGGATATCGCCGAGAATCGGGACCTTACGCTCGATCTCCTGTTTGACCTGCTGAACCATGCCGCCGAGAACGACTGTCTGACCGCTCTGGACGGTGAGATCGGTCCGATAGTTGCGGGTGTCCCAAGGTCTGATGGGTGATTTGCCGCTGATTGTCAAAGGAAATGTAGTACCAGTCCATGGTCGGCTCTGCCCAGCAGAGACCGGCCCCTATCATGGTCATCACAAAGGCGATCGCGCCCTTTCTTTCTGTACCCATCATCTTGAATACTCCTAACTGCAAGTCCGCATCCATCGGATAGATTGTCCCAGAGAAGGACATCGAATAATTCTCGTCTCCACTTCAGAGAAACCTCGGTGAAAAGTAGGCTCTGTCTGAAAACTCGATCTGGCTTCGAGCGGCCCTTTTTCTTGAATCGTTTTATCTGCTGCTGTCGCAGCAACTGTCGGATCAAGGCAGCCGCTGTTGTCCGCCTGCCCGCATCCGGCTGCATCGACGATGGAACCAACATCGCCTGCTTCCGCCTTCGCTGAAGCTACGGTGGACAGGTCGCCGTCTTTGCCAGGCAAAAAATGGCTCGCTCTTGGGCCGACGACGGAGTCTTCAGACAGGGCCTCATCCCAGTGCAGGGTCAAGGAAACATGGGCGCAAGCGCGCCCAAAAAAGGGACCTTTTGCCTTGGGAAAAGGGTATTTCGTGACACGCTACCTTTTCTCACAGACTCCTCAACATAATGCTAGGTGAGCATCTACCATTGATATGATAGAGTCTCATTTGATAGTTATAACGCTATTGGTAGCTTAAAGGATCCCATGTATTTGATTTTCCCTACACTCCATGGTGCTGGTCCGTGTGTAGGCTTGGGGTACGATTCCCTTCGGGCGAATCTGCTGGCCCAAGATGCCGTCCACCCGTATCATCTATCGGGAGCGTCAAGCGGTTCCGGGCGAGTTTGGTCGAGGTCGTCCTGAATGCCCCGACAGGTTTGGGCATCCGCAAGGTGACTGTCATCTGAAACAGAGATTAAGGCACTCTAACAAAATCATGATCGACTGCGGTCGGCTGCAAAGACCGATGCCTGTGTTGTCGGCAAAAAAGGTCCTCGACGTGCTTCAGCACGCCTCCGGTCCTTTTTCACCTGCCGCCTTGGCCTCGGACTTTTCGCTCGACCTCGTCACAACCCTGGTTTTGTTAGAGTGCCAAAGACAGAGGTAGGCCGGCATGGACAAAGTGGCATGGGGCATCATCAGCACCGCCAAGATAGGGGTAGACAAGGTCATTCCGGGGATGCAGCGGGGTCGATGTTGTGACGTGAAAGGCATCGCCT
>JADFHU010000093.1 GCA_022567055.1 Planctomycetota bacterium | reverse complement strand
TTCTTTCCTTCTCCCGCTCGGATGGCTCGAAATCTGTCCTTGGCCCCCTGAATGCTCGCAGACAGGTCGTTTTCATAGCCATAGCCCAGGCGGCGCTCGATGTGTAGGTCCTGGGTGGAAGGGACACGAATCCGGTCTCGATCGTAGTAAAGGGGATCGCCTGTCCCCATTTCAACGAAACGGGCCCAAAGCCCGTTGGGTAGACGAATCTCGTCGAGCCAGCGAAGGGTGTCGGGAATAGGTTTGAGGTACAGCGATTGGCCGGTGAACTCGTAGAGGTCCATGAGCGTGAACAGGTTGGTCACGCTCACCTGCGGGCAGACCGCGGGCGGTTCATAGTCACGCGCCCAAGCCGGCTGCAGGAATTCATTGTACTGCTGGGCCCAACCCGGTTGGGGTGGGGACAAGTGAGAAATCATCAGGAAGCGGCCAACTTTTGTCAGGCACCTTCGATGCTCAGGTTTGTCATAATACCCCACTGCCTCGATCATCACTTGGATGCACTTGTTGATCCCCTGGTCATTGAACGTGGCATAATCGTGGTAGTCTCCTCTAGGTGGAAACATATGGGGCCACCCGCCGTTGTCCAGTTGGGATGCGAGCATGAGCTGTAGGGATCTCTCAATGGCTTGGCTCAGCGGCTCCAGGGTGACAATCTGGTCCAGGGCCATCAGAAATCGAATGGCGCTCTGTGTCTGATCGTCATCGAAGCTGACACGCGTGGCCTTCGCCCGATGGAAACGAATCGTATGTCCCCATCCACCCAGGTCGTTTTGGCCTTCGATCAAAGCCATGGCCGCGTCCCGGGCCGCTTGCAGGTGGTCGTTGTCTTTAGTCACATGGTAGGCGCGCAGGAACGCCATGCCGACCGCCGGTGTTCCGGGAGGCTGCACTTCGATGGTATCCGCATCGACCCTGCCCTCACCCCATCGTTGCACCAAGTCCGGGGTGACATAGTACACATATCCTCCATGTGAGTGGGTCGAATGAAAATAGCGGACACCGCGATCGATTGAGTCTCGGGCTGTGCCGGCCAGGTCAGACGATTGTCCGACTGCGACTAAAGACTGCGTCGTCAGAAACAGGAGGGTCAATCTTAGCGATGGGGATATTTGTCTAGCATTGCGTTTTGCAAACATCGGCGTAAACTCCAGATTTCTAATGATAGAACCCTTTCTGCAGAGAGGTCACCGGTTCCAGATGTGCGAGTCGTGGATGAGTTCTTGGTAGCGCTGCCGGAGTTCCTCTTTCATGCCCGCAAACCTCTGCGGAAACACCCCGGACACCTCCACTGCTTCCGATAGGTCCGCAAGGTGGTAGAGTTCAAAGTCCGCGAGTGCGGCCTCCGCTACGGTGGGCCAGTTGCCGGCATGGACGTTGGTGAGTTTGGGGAGGGGTTGCCCCTGGTGCTGCAGGGCGGCCAGGATCTTCCAGTCTCCCGAACGCAGGGCCACCCTCCTTTCATTGATCGCGTTGTAGTAGCACCAGAGCAGGGGCTTGCTGCGGACGAAGCCCTGCCCCTTTAGAAGACCGGAGATGTCTGTGCCATCCAAGGTCCGCTTCGGCAGAGGGCACCCTGAGAGGGCACAGAAGGTGGGCAGAAAATCCAGGGAGGAAACGGTTCGATCGGAAACCAGCCCCCGCTTGATGACCGCAGGCCAATGGATGATGCCGGGGACACGGAAGCCTGCTTCCGTGGTCCACAGCTTCATGCCCTTCAAGACCCCCGGCGAGCCATAGGACCGGTTGGCGGAGCGGTAGCGATTGAGTGTCTCGGGGCCATTGTCGGAGGTGAAGATCAGCAGGGTGTTCGAACTCAATCCCTTGCCCGCGAGATACGCCGTCAAGCGCCCTACGGCGCGGTCTACGTTCTCGACGTTGGCACAGTACTGGGCTTCGTCTTCATTGCGCGTCTTGGGTCTGTACTTCTCGACCAACTCGGGGGGCGAGGCCACGGGCTCATGGGGCTCGTGGAAGCAGACCTGCAGGTAGAAGGGGCGCTGTGCTTCAGCCCGGCCCAGCCATTGGATGGCTTCCTCGACAATCAGCCCGGCACTAAAGCCGGTCAAGGGCCCCACGGGTTCCCCATTCCTCACGAAGTTTCGCGGGTTTTCGTGACTGGGGCCCGCATTGTTCTGCGTCGCAAACCAGTGATCGAAGCCGGCGCTATCCGGTTGGGGTTGCGCGGCGCTGTTGAACCGGCTGTTGCAGTGCCATTTGCCCACCAGGCAGGTTTGGTATCCTGACTCGCGGAGAACCATGGGAATGGTGACTTCTCCCGCCTGCAGGTGCACCTCATCACGTAGGTTCGGTCGCTGTTGGTTGGCGGGGGGGATCCAATCATAGACCCCCGCTCGATTGGGACTGCGGCCGGTCAATAGACCCACACGGGAAGGCGAGCACACCGGTGCGGCGGAATAGCATGAGGTCAAACGGATTCCCTGGTCGGCCAGCCGATCCAGGTTAGGGGTCTCAATGATTGGATGGCCGTAGCAGGATAGATCCCCATACCCCAGGTCGTCGCACAACAAAACGACTATATTGGGTCTTTCCTCCGGCGCCTGCGTTTGACTGTGGACTGCTACGCTCGGCATGAAGATGCACGAGAGGACAAGAAACAGATTTAGGTTTTTCATGGCATCTCAGTTCTCGAATCGACAAACGCTCCAGGGCTCATAAGAACTTTCAGTATGGAAGAATAGCCCGTGGGTAGCAATCCAAAAGTAGCGAGAATCCCTCGGAGCAAGAAGCGAGAGCCTGCGCCTCGCCCTCGTGCCTTCTGCCTTTTGAATTTGGTGAATTTTCCTTTGTCACCGAGGACCAGCCAGGTAGAATGGCTTCCATAATACATGCGGACGTGCTGCGGAGGGCGACGCAAAGGCGGCGCTGAAAAGAGGACCCACTACAGCGAGATGGCGAACGCCACCGATTGAACTTACAAGACGGCCCCTGCGGTGCTTTCTCGGAAATGGTACTTCCCCCTTCGCACCCAGGGGCCGTTTTCACCCTAAGCCGATCCTAAGAGGCTAAATGGCATTCTACCGACCCAAACGCCCCTTCGCGTCCTTTGGTTCCGTAAACTTGTGAGGGGAAACACAACAGATCCTGCTTCATTCGGGGTTGCTTTTCTTCTGCCGGATACCCATGACAATCGCGGAGATCCACACCAAGGCGAACACAGCGGCCAGCCCCAGGGCCAACGGCCTTTGGGGATCGAGAAATCCTGCCAACGAACCGTCGGAGCCTGTCATGGTTTGAATAAAGCGTTCTTCCAGGGGTGGCCCAAGGATCAGCCCGAGCACGACCGGGGCCAGCGGGATTTTCCGCCGCTCCAAGACGAAGCCCAGCAGGCCCATGACCAGCATGGTGCCGATGTCAAAATAGCTGCTGTTCAAGGCATAGGAGCCCAGCACGCAGAAGAGCAAGATAATCGGCAGGAGCACCCGTCGCGGTATGCGAACAATGAACCCTCCGGCTTTGATGGCCAGAAATCCGATGGGTATCAGAACCAGGTTGGCAAGAATAAAGATCAGGTAAATGCTGTACACCAGGGGCGCCTGTTTCTCGAAGATCTCGGGTCCGGGCGTAATGTTCTTCATGAGCAACACACCGATGACAATCGCAGTCACCGAGTCACCCGGTATGCCGAAAACCAATGCGGGAATCCAAGCCCCGGCCAACGCGGCGGAGTTGGCCGTGGTGGCATCGGCAATGCCCTCTATCGAGCCTTTGCCGTAGGCTTCAGGCTTGTTGCTGAAGCGTTTGGAGACGGCAAGAGAGACCCAGGCGGCAATATCGGCGCCGGCCCCCGGCAGCATGCCAATGAGCGTTCCTATGCCTCCGGAGCGCAGGGCGTGCCATTTGCGCGTCAAGAGCAACTCAGAACCCGACCCTAGCACCGACTTGATCGGTTGGTAAACGAAGCGCTTCATGCGTCCGACGTCCAATGAATTCTGATTCTCTCCGCCCACTCTATCTTCAGTGGATTCCGTGCGATCATGTTGAAGGTCGATGAGGTTTTTCAGGACTTCCGAAACGCCGAACAAGCCGATCATCGCCGGGATAAAGCCGATGCCGTCGAACAACTCGGGCTGGCCAAAGGTAAAGCGTGCCTGGGAGTGGACCGCACTCAACCCCACCGTCGAGAGCAATAGGCCGATGGTGAGAGACAGCAATGCTCGCAGTTTTGGACCGCTGGACACCACCACGGCAGAGCTGAGACCCAATAGATACAACCAAAAATACTCCACAGCGCTGAATAAAGTCGCGATCTTAGCCAATTGATGGCCTAAGCCCATCAGGACCATGGCCCCGAACAGGCCACCCGCCACACTGCACACCAGGGCCACGCCTAGCGCGGTGTCTGATTTTCCAAGATTGGTGAGGGCTTTGGCATCATCGGCATAGGCTGCCGATGCCGGCGTTCCCGGAATACGCAGGAGGGTCGTTGGAATATCGCCGGCAAAGATCGCGCACGCCACCATGGTGACAATCGCGGCCAGTGCCACCTCAGGCTCCAACCAATAGGTGATGGGCACCAGTAGCGCTACGGCCATGGTGGCCGTTAAACCGGGAATCGATCCGATGAAGACGCCAAACGTCGCGGACAAAAACACCGCAACCCATACCATGGGGTTGGCGAAGACAAGTTCGAATGCTTCGAGTACTTGCTCCATGTCACCAACTTAACCAGCCGCGCGGAAGGGGGACACGTAAACCGACGGCGAAGATTTGATATAACAGGGGCACCAACGCTAAAGATACCGGTAAGGCCACGATCCACCTGACACGCAGGCGCCAAAACAGGAGAAACAAGAGCACGGCCGCGGTAACGATGAACCCCACGAACTCAGCAAGGACGAGGTACAGCACGATGCACCCCACGACAATGGCCAAATCCAGCATGCCGCTCGCTGTAATCGTTTGCGCGTCCTCGGAGACTCGAAACCTGTCGATGCCCAGACACCCCAGAAAACACAGCACCAGCAGGCCCAATAGCAGTTTTGGGAAAAACATGGCGCCGTACTTTCGTGTCACGCCGGAAAACACCTCGCTGGCCATGATCTGGCCAAATGTTTCATCTGCCTTCGCCAAGAAACGTCTGAATTCCTCGGAGGGCATCGCCGCCGCGTCGGCCCCCATGTTTGCCACAAACTCCAAATAGGCGTCACTGGTGACGGCACGTCTGGCAGCCGCGGCAAGGATCTCGTACCGATCTTGGGGCACACCCAGCGGCAGAGCCAGACCCCGATACCCCAAGACTTGCCAATCGACGCCCAATTCCTTGAAGGTCGGGACATCGGAGAAGGCGGGCACGCGTTCCTCGGCCATGACGCCGAGGCAACGCACCTTGTCTGCGAGTAGTACGCGGGCTTCGGGAAGACTGCAGCACACCATGTCCACTCCTCCGGCCAAGAGTTCCACAAGCGAGGGCTTCGAACCACCCATGGGGATCCAGATTGTGTCAGATGGATTCAAGCCCACATTCGTGAGCCACCCTGCCAGAGCCACGTGCCAGATGGCGCCGAATGCCGTCCCTGAGGCCTTAAGCTTGCCGGGATTCTGTCGGATGGCTTCCTGGAGTTCACCCAAGGAAGTCCACTGACTGTCGGTACGCACAAACAGCGCCGCGGCGTCTTGGTTTAGCATGATGACCGGCTTAAAGTCCTTGTAGGAGATATTCGTCAGACTTCGCCAATGGAGCATACTTAGCTCGACCGTCACCATCGTCATGGTGTAGCCGTCCGGTCTGGCGATGGCCCCACGGGTGTGTCCGGTGACACCGCTGCCGCCAGTGGCATTGACGACATTAACCGGAACCCCTAAGTCCTGCTCGAGCAGAAAAGCAATGTGCCGCGAAATGCTATCCGTACCCCCACCCGGGGACCACGGACAGATCAATAGGATCGGACGGTTTGGGAAGGAGTCCTGGCGATCGCAGCCGGACAGCACTGCTAGCAGTAGGCATAGAGCGATTACGCCTTTATTGCGCATACTAGGCATTGCTCCTACGCATGCGACTGAACGCGCTTAAGAGCGCCCTGCTCGCTTCGCAGAGAATACCGACATCCACGGAGTAGGACATATAGCGCAGGCCCTGCCCGATCCACATCTCCGTCTGAGCCACCGTCTCGGTAAAATTTCCCACGAGTATATTCTTGCCGAGACAGACCTCCACGATCTCTTTCATCTTTTCGATCACCAGCGGATGTTCCACCTCGCCGGGGACACCCAGTGACTGTGACAGATCGTAGGGGCCGACGAAGACGATGTCGATGCCGTCCACGGCAAGGATCTCCTCCAGGTGATCGATTGCGGCTTGTCCCTCGATCTGGATGATCAGGAGGGTCTCATTGGCCTGACGAAAATAGTCGGCCTTGTCCATGGACGAGTAGCCGGCCGCTCTGACATAGCGACAGACACCTCGCATGCCGAGCGGGGCAAACTTTGCGTGTTCGACCGCGGCTCTGACATCCTCTGCGCAGGATATCTTCGGCACCTGCACGCCCGCGGCGCCCACGTCCAGCGCCTTGCCGATCATCTCGTAGTCGCCGGAAGGCACTCTTACCATCGGCGCCATCCCGCAAATCTGCGCCGCGCGGATCAAGCCCTGCAGGGTCTCGATGCTGTTGGGTCCGTGTTCCAAATCGAGGATGATGAAATCGAAGCCCGCGTGGCCGAGCGTTTCGACAATCGCCGGATCGCTGCTCTTCGAAAAAGGCCCAAACACCGGCCCCTCGGCGATGCGGCGGCGAAAACGGCGAACCAGTTCTGTCGTATCCATCGCCAATGTTTTCTCTCTTCTAACCAGTTCCTTAGCGCTGCGCTGACTTCAGGGTACCTCAAGAATAGCACGGTGGCAGAATAACAGGTCTCCCAGCGGAAATCAAACATCCTGCCTGTTTCCGCATGCCGAAAAAGAGTTTCACTTTTCGCATGATCATTCCACCATTCTGTATTGGTTAGCATGCCATCAAGCTCTTCGCTTGAATCCGTGCATCCCCGCTGGTATACTCGCGCCTGTATCATGAAGTCAAATTCTCCATCAGCTATGGGTCGTGCTTGCTGTTAGGGATCTGTCCCTAAGACCCTTTGATTTGAAACTGAGAAGATGTGTGATCTTATGATCTAAGGCGGACTCTTCTTCATCCGAACCTTCCCAGGAAACTCATGAATCGAACCACCTCTCTTTTGATTATCGCCTTAGTGTCGATGGCAATTGCACCCTGTGACGCTCGAGAGAAAGTCGAGCCTGTTCGAGGCCTCCATAGCTACACGCCACGGGTTCATGCGCTGATCAACGCGACGGTTGTCGCCTCTCCGGGCAATGTGACGGCCAATGCGACTGTCGTGCTGCGGGATGGCCTGATCGAAGCAGTGGGCAGGGACGTTACCGTTCCCCCGGACGCTCGGACTTGGGATCTTACCGGGAAAACCATCTATGCGGGCTTCATCGATGCCTTCTCGCATTTCGGAATGCCGGAAGGGTTGAAGCCCTTTAAGCGGCGCGAATCCGATGGGAACGGACCAGCGGCCAAGCGCCAATCCTCGCCCCAACAGCCAGGCGCTGCCTCATGGAACCCGCTAGTGACGCCGGAACGTGAGGCGGCAGATCATTTCGAAGCGGGGGAGAAGGACGCCGCCAAATTGAGCGCATTGGGATTTGCCACCGTAGCCACCTTTCCAGGACGGGGCATCTTTCGCGGCCAAGGGGCCTTGATCAGCCTCAATGGGAAATCGATCAACGAGGCGGCACTCAAGCTTTCGACAGTCCAACACATCGCCTTCGAACAGTCCTCTACCCCACGACGGGAAGTCAAAGGGGATGGCCCTCCCTACCCCACCTCCCTCATGGGAAGCATCGCTTTGGTTCGCCAAACGCTATACGACGCGGCTTGGCAACGGCGTGTGGAGCAAGCTTACCGCGAAAACCCCAGTCGAATGCAAAAGCCTGCCGAAAATGCCGCCTTGCTGGCCTGCAAACCTTTATTAGAGAATGGCCAACTGGCCATCGTGCAGGCGTGGGACGAACTTGATTACCAACGAATAGACAGGCTTGCCAGCGAATTCGATATCGCCTACGCCATTCTCGGGAACGGGTACGAGTATCGCCGAGCGAAAATCCTGAAGGAGTTAGGTGCAACGCTTATTCTTCCCCTGGCCTTTCCCAAAACGCCCCATGTCGAGCGCCCCGACGCATCCCTGGATGTCTCGCTGGAACAATTGCAGCACTGGAACCTAGCACCCTCGAATCCCGCGTTCTTGGCGAAGGAAGACGTTCCCTTTTGTCTCACTGCCCACTTCCTGGCCGATCCGGGAAAGGCATTTTGGCCGGCTGTAAGAAAGGCCGTGAAGCGCGGGCTTTCCCAAGAAGATGCCTTGGCGTCTCTCACCATTCGTCCCGCCGCGCTCTATGACATGGCCGATCGATTGGGGACCATCGAAACCGGAAAGATCGCCAACTTGGTCGTCGCGACCGGCGATCTCTTTTCTAATGAAAAATCGAAGGTCTCCGCGATGTGGATTGGAGGCGATTATTTTGAAAAGAAAGCGGCCCGCGAGGTCGATCTCGAGGGACTTTGGGCCTTTTCATGGAGCGGAGCCCAAGGATTCCCCAGGGCCGAGATCGCCAAGAGAAAGGGAAAATGGTCATTGCAATTCCGCGACCAAACTCTGCCTTTTGTCGTGAGCGATGAGGAAATCATCCTTTCCGTTCCGGCCCAGGCATTCGGCCTGGACCAAGAGAGCGGCTTGGTTCGCTTGCAGGCCTATGCCACCAATAGCGTCCTTAGCGGGAGTGGACGCTTGCCGGACGGATCGCCGCTGTCCTGGACAGCCCATCGCGTCGAAGCAGGACGCGGTACCGAACCCAACGAAAAACCATCGGAACCTAAGAAAGAAGAAAATCCGGAAGAAGAACCTCCCGAATGGGTCTTCGATCGTTATCCAGCCGGAGCCTACGGAATCGGAGAGCGGGAACAGCCGGAATTCATCCTGGTAAAAAATGCCACGCTTTGGACCTGCGGCCCCGAAGGTACTTTGGCAAGGACGGATCTACTCGTCAAGAATGGAAAGATTCTCAAAATAGGAAAGAGACTGAAAGCGCCCCGAGGCGCATGGGTCATCGAGGCAGAGGGCAAGCATGTGACGCCTGGCCTCATCGATTGCCATTCCCACATAGCGGGCAGTCGGGGGATCAATGAAACGGGCAGCGCCATTACGGTAGAGGTGCGCATTGCAGACATCATCAATCCTGTCGATATCAATATCTACCGACAGCTTGCAGGAGGACTCACTACGTCCAACATTCTCCATGGCTCGGCCAATCCCATGGGAGGCCAGAATCAGGTGATCAAGCTTCGTTGGGGCGAGGACGCAGAGGGCTTAAAGTTTGCGGGGGCCAGGCCCGGCGTCAAATTTGCGCTGGGGGAGAATGTGAAGCAGAGCAATCGGGGAGACAATTCGACGAGTCGTTATCCCCAGACGCGAATGGGGGTCGAGCAGTTCTTCCTCAGCAATTTCAGGGCTGCCGCAGACTACCAGCGCAGTTGGAAGGCCTATGAAGAGGGCAGTAGCTTAGCACCGCCTCGCAGGAACTTACGCCTAGAGGCGACCCTGGAAATCCTGAAGGGAGAGCGGGACATTCACATCCACTCCTATCGTCAGGATGAAGTCTTGATGTTTGCCCGCCTGGCGGAAAAGCTGAAGCTCAAGGTGGCCGCCTTTCAACACATACTGGAAGGCTACAAAGTCGCCGATGCCTTAGTGAAGATCGGTGCGGGCGGATCCAGCTTCTCGGACTGGTGGGCCTACAAATTCGAAGTGTACGATGCCATTCCCTATAATGGCGCCCTGATGCATCGAGCCGGAGTGGTGACTTCCTTCAATTCAGACAACGCCGAACTGGCCACCCGCCTGAACACCGAAGCCGCCAAGGCCGTGAAGTACGGGGGTGTTAGCGAAGAGGAGGCCCTAAAATTCGTCACCTTGAACCCGGCTATTCAGCTGGGCATCGAAGATCGAGTGGGATCCCTGGCAAGGGGAAAGGATGCAGATTTCGTCATTTGGAGCGACCACCCCCTCTCGACCTATGCCCACGCAGAGCAGACCTGGATAGAGGGCATCAAACGCTTCGACCGAGAGGAAAGCCATACGCGTCAAGCCGAGGATTTGCAGGAACGAGAGAAACTCGTTCAGAAAGCGCTTAAAGCGCGCCTGCAAGAGTTGAAATTGACTGCTGCCGGAAAAGGTGAGTCCAGTCGGGGCGAAGAAGAGGAAACAGACCCGCCCGGCAGATCGTTCGACTGGCAATGGATCTATCACGACGGCACCGTCCACTATAGCTGTTCGGGCCTGGACGAGGAGGCCCATTGATGCGCTTCTGCAAGCAAGCCAGTAATGAGTCACGTTCCTCCCATCGAGGCCTTGCCGGTCTTTCGAATCTCTTGACGCAAGGCCTTGGGCTCTCGCTGATGGTTTTCCTGAGCAGTGGGATTTCCTTTGCCCACGATATGGTTCCCGGGATCAAGCAGCACCGGCCCATCGCCCTGCGCGGGGGAACGATACATACCGTTTCGGGAGAGACTATCGCCAGCGGTACTCTCCTATTCGAAGAAGGAAAGATTGTCGCCTTGGGTACGAAAGTCGCCATTCCCCAGGATTGCCAGGTCATCGATATCGGGGGCAAGCATGTGTACCCCGGTCTGATCTCTTCGAACTCCACTCTCGGACTAGTTGAAATCAATGCGGTGCGGGCCAGCCGAGACCTTGCCGAGCCGGGTCCATTCAACCCCAACGCCCGGGCCGATGTCGCCGTCAATCCCGACAGCGAGTTGATACCGGTCACCCGGGCCAATGGCGTCTTGGTGGCCCATGTAGCGCCCCTAACCGGTCAAGGCGGCTTGATCGCCGGATCCTCCGCGGTCATGGCGTTGGATGGCTGGACCAGAGAAGAGATGACCCTCAAGGCGCCGTGCGGCATCTTTATACGCTGGCCCAATCCGCCTAGAGAACCTGCTTTTCATCCTGACAGTCGCGTCGTGTACAATGCAACCAAGCAAGAGGAGAGATACCAGGAGCAAGTTGATAAACTGAAAGGAGCCTTCGAGGACGCCCGGGCGTTTCAGGAGGCTCAAGCCAGTGGCGTCAAGGCGCTCGATGTCGACCTGCGTTGGGAAGCCTTGATTCCCGTGTTGAAGCGGGAACGCCCACTCTTTGTGATCGCCACGAGGATACGGCAGATCCGAGATGCCATCCATTGGGCGACCCAGGAAAACCTCAAGCTCATCTTGGTGGGTGGGGCCGACACCTGGCGAGCCGTGGACCTGTTGAAGAAACATGAGATCCCCGTGATCGTGTCTCAAGTGAATGCCTTGCCGGCAAGACGCTGGGAATCCTACGACACGGTATATCGCAATCCCCTCAAGCTTCACGAGGCGGGGATAGAATTCGCCATCGCCTTCGGAGGGAGCGGCCCGAACGAGCGGAATTTACCCTATGAGGCCGGCAAGGCGGTCGCCCATGGATTGCCCCAAGCGGAAGCCCTAAAGGCAGTCACTCTCTATCCCGCGCGGATATTGGGCGTGGATGACCGTCTGGGCTCCCTGGAGGTCGGAAAGGATGCGACCCTGATAGTGACCACCGGCGACCCGCTTGACATCCGGACGCAGGTCGAAAGGGCTTACATCGAAGGACGCTCGGTGGACCTTTCCTC
>JADFHU010000726.1 GCA_022567055.1 Planctomycetota bacterium | reverse complement strand
ATTTCCAGCGAGGCGCTTAATGCGGGTAATCATGCCTTTGGCGGTACCTGGGGCGGAGAGGATTCGACCTTTCACCACAATCTGTTCGCCTGCAACACCGGACGCAATCCGTCGATCGGCATGGGAGGCGAGTTTGACTACCGTAACAACGTCATCTTCAACTGGCGCCACCGCACCATGGATGGTGGTGATGAGACCTCCTTGATCAATGTGATCAACAACTACTATAAGCCCGGGCCGGTGACCCAAGAAAACATGCGAAGCACCATCGCCCGCATTGAACAACGGGACATGTATTCACCCGGCAGACGCTGGGAAGCGGGCAACTGGTATCCTCATGAAGGCAAGCGCCCCGGTAAATGGTATGTGGCCGGCAATGTCGTCGAGGGGTATCCGGAGGTCACGGACGACAACTGGAAAGGCATGCGGTCGCAGAGCCGCGGCGCCCCACCGGAGGCCGCCCGTGTCCAGACTCCCTTTGAGGCCTGGCCGGTGAATCAGGAGAGTGCGATAGATGCTTTCCGATCCGTGTTGGCCAAGGCCGGGGCTACGCTCCCTCGCCGTGACGCCGTCGACCAGCGCGTCACCGCCATGGTACGTTCGGGTAAGGTGGGCACCCCCAGCGGCATTGTCAACGACCCGCGGGAAGTCGGTGGCTATCCGAATTACCAGTTCTCCGCCGAGGATGTGCCCGTCGACACCGATCACGATGGCATGCCCGATGCCTGGGAAAAAAAGCACGGCTTGGATCCCGCGCAGGCCTCGGACAATCGCCTGGATGCCGACGGCGATGGCTATACCAATGTGGAGGAGTACCTCAACGGCACCAACCCCCGCGAAAAAATCGACTACCGCAATCTGGGCAACAACGTTGACACCATCAGTTGAGTCGGGGTCTCAAGACCTGCTGTACTTGACAAGCGCGTGCTGTCTCGATGCTGATCAATGAACCCTCTCCGTGTTCACAAGAGCAGGGTGATCGCCAGGGCAAAAACCTAAGGGACCGGCAAGAAATACTTTTCAGGAGATGCCCAGTGACCCTCGTCTCTTGGAACCAGCGTTGTTCAATATCATGTCAATTCCGCACGATAAACTCATGTAGATTGAAGAGGGTTCGGGTGATGGAAGTCCAGGTGGCGAGCTCAGTGGGATTCAGTTCGTCTGGAACTTTATACTCGCCGGTTGCAATCAATGCTTTGGCATCTTCGGGATTTTGGGCGAAGTAGGTTTTGTGTTTATCGAGCAATCGGGAAAAAACAGCCGCTTCTTCTTTTCGAATGGTCCGGGTGAGTGCCCGGCGAAAAGCCCAGTTGATGCGTTCAACAAAACTTGAACCACCATTGCGAATGATGTTTTCGGCAAAGACCCGAGCCGCTTCTACATAAGTTGGATCATTCAACAATACCAAGGCCTGGAGCGGGGTGTTGGAGATCGGGCGTTCGGCGGTGCATTCTTCTCGGGGAGATGCGTCGAAGGCTAGCAGGCTCGGATGTAGGAAGGTCCGTTTCCAGAAAGTGTAGAGTCCTCTGCGGTATAACTCGGCTCCGTGATCCTGAACGTAAATATGAGGCCGGCCTACACTTTTGTAGGAGTCGGACCAGTAACCATCTGGTTGGTAAGGTTTGACACTTTTGCCGCCGATTTGGCGGTTCAACAATCCGCTGACCGCCAGTGCATTGTCCCGCACCATTTCGGCATCGAGCCGAATCGGCGTTTGACGGGCGATGAGCCGGTTGTAGGGATCGCGTTCCCGAAGTGTTCTCGATGCGCCGGACGATTGACGATAGGCCGAAGACGTCACGATCAGTTTGATCATGTGTTTGATGTCCCACCCACTCTCCATAAATTCGACCGCAAGCCAATCGAGCAGCTCGGGGTGGACCGGCCATTCGCCCTGGGAGCCAAGGTCGTCGAGAACCGCGCTGATCCCTTTTCCGAAATAAAGTTTCCATAAACGGTTCACGAAGGTTCGGGCGGTGAGTGGATTGTCCCTGGCCACGAGCCAGTTGGCGAGATCGAGGCGGGAAAGACGGCCTTCTTTTGCTATCTTGCCGAGGAAAGCGGGTACGGCGGGCTCTGTAATGGAGCCCGATTCGTCCAACCAGTTACCCCGGGGAAGGACGCGTATGATCATGGGCTCGACCGATTTGGAAATCATGCTGACCGGGATCTTGTTCTCGAGGGTTCGCTTTTCTTTTTTTCGCTGATCGAGGTCCTTTCGGATCGTCTTTTCCAGGTCCTTGTTTTTTTCGTTGCGGGCGGCTTTGAGTCTTTCTGCGAATGTCTTAATGGCTTCATCCAATGTATCGAGACGTTCTTGTTCTTCGTCTTCGGCGAGTCGGATGGTGGGGGGGAAAACGCCCGTGCTGCGGGGGCCGCCGCTATAGAGACCGCGTTGTTCGAGGTCGGCGAAAAAGGCGGCGAAGTTGTAAAAGTCTTTCATGGTGTAGGGATCAAATTTGTGATCGTGACATTCGGCGCAGCCCATGGTGGCGCCCATCCATACGGTCGAGGTGGTTCTGACCCGGTCGGAAGCGTACTTGGTGATGTATTCTTTGGCTTGAGCGCCGCCTTCTCCGGTGACCGGGTTCAGGCGGTTGTAACCGGAGGCGATGACCTGTTCGTCCGATGGGTTCTCCAGCAGGTCGCCGGCAATCTGTTCCCGGGTGAACTGATCGAATGGTTTGTTTTTGTTGAAGGCATTGATGACATAGTCTCTGTAGGGGTAGATGCGCCACATGTCGTCGGAATGAAAGCCCATGGTGTCGGCGAACCGGACGAGGTCGAGCCAGAACACGGCCATCCGTTCTCCATAATGCGGAGAGGCGAGGAGTTCGTCGACGAATGTTTCGTAGGTTTTACCCGATTCGAATTCCTTAAACTGATCTTCACTCGGAGGAAGGCCGGTGAGGTCGAAGGTCAGGCGGCGGATTAACGTCACCGGTTCGGCTTCGGGAGCCGGGGTGAGGCCTTCCTTTTCGAGGCGACTCAGGATGAAGCGGTCAATTGGGTTTCGGGGCCAGTTTGAGTTTTTGACTTTGGTGCGTTTGGGACGGGTCGGCGGAGTGAAGGACCAAAGCGGTTCATATTCCGCGCCTTCC
>JADFHU010000725.1 GCA_022567055.1 Planctomycetota bacterium | reverse complement strand
GTACGAGCAAAGCTTTGCTCTTCATCGTGGATGATCTCGCCGACTCGGTCCGAGGCCTTACGCAGCTCGGGAAATGCGTCGCCCATTTCGGCAATCAGCGTGGGCACGAGACGGTAGATGAAAGGCTCGTTTTGCCCCAGGTGCTGGCGTCCGAACCGGGCGGCGCGGCGGAGCAGGCGGCGCATGACGTAGCCGCGGCCTTCGTTTGAAGGCATGACGCCGTCGGTGATGGCGAACGTGAGGGCGCGCACGTGATCGGCGATGACGCGAAAGGCGTTGTCCATGTCGTGATCGAGCTGGCCGGTGTAGCGGTGACCGGTGAGTTCAGCGATTTGCGCAATGATCGGCGTGAACAGGTCCGTGTCGTAGTTGGATGTTTTCCCCTGCAGGACCGAGGTGAGTCGTTCGAGGCCCATCCCCGTGTCGACATGGCGGGCGGGCAGGTCGGACAGCTTGCCGGCCTCGTCGCGGTTGTACTGAATGAAGACCAGGTTCCAGAGTTCGACGAACCGGCGACACCCGTCGACGTTCACCGCACAGGCCGAACCGGCGTGGGTCGAACCGTTGCACCGGTCGGCGCCGAGGTCAACGTGAATCTCGGAGCAAGGCCCGCACGGGCCGGTCGCGCCCATCTCCCAGAAATTGTCCTTCTTGCCGCAGCGCAACACGCGCTCCGGGGAAATGGTAGTCACCCGGGTCCAGAGAGATTCGGCCTCCTCGTCCGGGGCGGCCCCATCTTGTGCATCGCCGGCAAATACCGTGGCCCACAGGCTGTTGGGGTCGAAACCGTACACCTCGGTGAGGAGCTTCCAGGCCCATTCGATGGCCTCTGCCTTGAAGTAGTCGCCGAAGGACCAATTCCCCAACATCTCGAAAAAGGTATGGTGGTAGGCATCGATGCCCACCTCTTCCAGATCGTTGTGCTTGCCGCTGACCCTGATGCACTTCTGACTGTTCACCACCCGCTTGCTGTCGGGTGGCCTCAGGCCCAGGAAGATGTCCTTGAACTGATTCATGCCCGCGTTGGTGAACATCAGCGTGTCGTCTCCCACGGGGACGACGGGCGCACTGGGGACGAAGGCGTGGTCTACCTCCTTGAAGAAGTCTATAAAAGCGGATCGAACCTGTTGTGCAGAGAACATGGATCGTCTCGAATCAAGTCTCGGCCGTCTCGGCCGTCTCGGGCTCGGCTGCATCGGTGGCCTTGTCGTCCGAGCCTTCTCCGAGGCCTTTTTTCTCCAAGATCTTGTCTCTCAACTCATCCACCAATTCCGGATTCTCCCTGAGGAATTGCTTGGCCTTTTCCCGGCCCTGGCCCAAGCGCATCTCCCCATAGTTGATCCAGGCCCCACTCTTCTGCACGATGTCCAATTCCACGCCGAGATCGAGAAGGTCCCCCTCAAAACTGATCCCCTCATCGAACATGATGTCAAATTCAGCCGTCTTGAACGGCGCAGCGACCTTGTTCTTGACCACCTTGGCTCGCACACGGTTGCCAATCGCCTCGCCGGCGGCATCTTTGATGGTCGAGATGCGCCGTACGTCCAGACGGATGGAACTGTAGAATTTCAGGGCATTACCGCCCGACGTGGTCTCCGGGTTGCCGAACATCACACCGATCTTCATGCGGATCTGATTGATGAAGATCAGACAGGTCTTGCTCTTGCTGATCACGCCCGTCAGTTTTCGCAGGGCCTGGCTCATGAGGCGGGCCTGCAAACCCACATGGCTCTGTCCCATCTCCCCCTGCAGTTCCGCCGCAGGCACCAGGGCCGCCACCGAGTCGATCACAATGATGTCCACCGCATCGGACTTTATTAGCATCTCGGTAATGTCCAGCGCCTGCTCGCCCGTATCGGGTTGACTGACCAGCATGCTGTTGACGTCTACCCCCAGACGCTTGGCCCAGGTGGTATCCAAGGCGTGCTCGGCATCGATAAAGGCGGCCACACCGCCGACCCGCTGGGCATTGGCGATTACATGCAGCGCCAGAGTGGTCTTTCCCGATGATTCGGGACCATAAAACTCGCTGACGCGACCCCGGGGGATGCCGCTGCCTCCCAGGGCAATGTCCAGCGAGAGCGCACCGGTGCGAATCCCATTGATCTTACGCACGATGGAGTCATCCATCACCATGATCGACCCCGAGCCGTACTGCTTTTCAATCTGAGCAATGGCCCGGTCCAGGGCGGAATTCGTTGCCGGCTTGAGCGGTTCCAGTTTCTTGCCGGCCTTGGGTGCCTTGCTGAACTTCTTCGTCGTCTTCGCCATATCAACCTCCGTGAGAGTCTCTGAGAGTATCAAAATTCAACCGTGGCTTGCATACATTTGGGGTGGCTGCCTTCCCATCAGCCGAGATCGTAGTGTGCCAGCGGCGTATGTTGGGGTCCTTCCGGACAAAGCTGACTCTGGTAAACAGTCACCGACGCCACAGGCATGCGGCCTAGCGTCCTATTCTCATATTTCTTAGCCGTCTTGGCAAGCTCAAAACCCGCTTTACCACTGCGAATCCGGCACAGGGTTAAATGCGCCGAATAGCGCCGAACCTCCTGGGGCCAGCCTGCCGCATCCAGACACTCCGCCAGATCGGACTGAAGCGCCGACAGCGGCTCGGATGTCTGTCCCGCGCCGACCCATAGCACCTTCGCGCAGCGTCCACCGAAGTGGCCCACATGACCCACCTCGACCGAAAACGGCGCGTGTCGCCGCGTCACCTCCTCCGTCACCCGGCAGAGGTCGACGCTGCGGAGGTCCGGGATATCTCCCAAAAACTTCAAGGTCAGATGAATGGCCTCCGGGCGGACCCAGGTGCAGTCACGCTTGCACAGGTCCACGGTCTGCTTGATCTGATCCTGCAGATCGGCAAGGTCCGCCTTGATCTCTTCGTCCAAGTCAATGGCAATGAAGCAGCGCATGGATGGCCACCTCGAAGGGGGCCGCAGTCGTCACGTCCCCGGCGTCTGCCTAAGGAGCCTGTCGGAGAATTCCGTCGTGGGCCCGAGAGCGAGCAATTTTTTCGCCTGGCAAAGACGGCGAAGCAGGCGATATTGGTTTTAGGGACCGGCAAGAAATAACTTGGACTTTTGAATGCCCAATTGCGCCTCATCT
>JADFHU010000724.1 GCA_022567055.1 Planctomycetota bacterium | reverse complement strand
CCGAGCAGGCTCCCAGCTTGATGTGTGCCGGCAGCTCTAAGAAATTGATGATCGGTTTGAAATCGATTGGCTTACTTGCAAGGTTTTCAGCAGTTTCACTCGAGAAAACCACTCGGCCGAAAAACTCGGGTCGATGGAATGCAGGCCGGTCCGTTTCTCCAGGAGACCATTGGCTGTGTTGCGGATTCGTCTTGCCACCCAAACGGTTGAGGTTCAGATGCCATGTGTCCGCCGGTTGAGGTGGCGTGTGTTTGGCGACTTTGGAAAAATTGGCGAACGGAATCGCCGCTTCTAGAATCCAGGAGCGGTCGGTGTCGGAGTCATCATTCAGTGTCCCGTTGATCGAGATCCCAATCTCGATACCCTGCGAATTCCAGTTATGGAGCAGTTCTCTTCCGGGGCCGTCGGGATGGTGCCGGTCGAGGAAAGCTCCGCGCACATTCATTTCGATATTGAAGTAGTTGAATGGTTGATCGGGATTCGGAGCGGTAAAGACTTCGACGCAGTCGTCTCGGTAAACCTGGCTGTCGTGTTCCGTGTGGTCGCCCCAGATGTAAGCGTCTTCGCAGACGTACGAAACATAGAGGTGTTTGTCGTCCCAAAGTAATCTTGCTTGGGTCTGCTCCTTTTCGCCCTTCGTCCACCAGGGGAATTGGAAGTCCCCGACGCTCGGAGCCGCTCTCCAATCCGGTTCGTCAAGACGACCGTCGATGGTAATTGAGGCGTCCGTCCGATGAATGGTGTAGGTTGGCCGCTCGGCGGCGAGAACAGAGAATCCAGGAAAAGCAATGGCGCCAACAAGCGACCCGGTCAAACACGTCAATCGAAGTATCATGAACTCCTCGCTTTCATTCTGCGTTCAGACGAAAACATTTCAACAACATGTTGTCGTTTCTTTCGTTGGTCGTCGGCTGTTTTAGCGCTTGCTGAGGAAAATCTATTCTTTTACGTGAAGATTTCGCCAACGGACTTCAAACGGGCCCGTTCCGCGAGGAATGCCGTGTACTTGCAATCCGATGAATCCAGAATTGGAGATCTCTTGCTCTTCCAATGCCGCGACGGACACACCGTTGATCCAGGTCTGGATACGGTTGCCCTGCGCGCGCACATAAAAGTGATTCCACTGACCATTGCGAAAGGCGTTTTTCGATCGGTTGGTACTGAGCCAACCTCGACCCGTCCCTTCAGAGTAAATGTAACCGGCGTTTCCCGGGCTTTTCTCTATCTCGACTTGGGGGCCGTGGACGCGTCCGTTCTTGTAATTCGGCCAACTCTCGGACCGAATTTGTACGCCTGAATTGAGCTCGTCGTCGACGAGGACATCGAACATCAGTTCGAAGTCACCATACGCCTTCTCAGTGCAGAGAAAGGAATTCGGACTCCCTTCCGCTGTCTGACCGATGATGACGCCTCCCTCAACCCGGTAAGTGGCAGTCCCGTTTTTCTGTACCCAGCCGTCGAGGTTCCTGCCATTGAAAATAGGCGTCCACGTCCCTGGAACGGCTTCGCCTCCTTGGTAATTCAATTGGTCGAGCGTCCAAGTTGTCGCGCAAGCTTGGCCATAAATCGTGGGCACCGCATTGGTTTCGTCCCGCGTTTCAAAGCGGACGCTTCCTTGGCCCGGCCCGGTGATATCCACGGTAATCAGCCCAAAGTTATTGCCGAGCATCGACCATAGTTGATTGTCGTGGGCTCTCGGAAAATGGGAAACTCGCTGGCCCTGTTGCAATGGCGAACTGGTGCCCTCCACCAGCAATGTGCCGTCGGGTTGTTGCCACTGCATGGCCTCGCTGTGGTGACGGTCGCCACTGATGAAAATGAGGCCACCGATTTGGTTCTCGGCAACAAAGTCCAGCAAACGCTGTAGTTCGCCACGCGCCTCTTGATTGTGTCCCTCTCCTCGCAATCCCGCGGAAAGGACTTGGGTGCCATTGGCGATGAGCTTCACGGGGGCGCTTGACTCTTTCAGGCCCTCTAGCAGCCAATCGAGCTGTGCGTCTCCCCATATTTTTCCTGTTTCCACTGTCACATCCTGGTGCCGCTGCGGGGAGTACTTGTGGTAGCGGCCGTCCATTAAGAATACGTCGACGGGGCCCAGACGAAATTTGCTGAAAATCCCAGGGGTCTTTTCAGTTCCCCATCCGGGATTGGCCCAGACTTGACGGAATGCCCGCAGCGCTTCTTCCTTGAGTTCAAATTCACGATCCGCGTTGTCTGGTCCATAGTCGTGATCGTCCCAAATGCCATAGCTCGGCACGGTCCGCAGCATGGGTTCAAGATCCGGATGGACACGAGTGATCAGATGCCGGGTGGTCATAGACTCCTCGAAAATCCAATCACCCGTTTTTCCGGTGGTTCCGAAGTGCCTGTCGCTGCCATCGGCGACGATAAAGTAGGCGTTGTCACCCAGAAAGATCACGCAATCCGGTTGTTCCTTGGCGATGCAGTGGTAAATCGGTCCGGAGCCGTATTGGGACAACTTGCTGCACGAACCAAAGGCAATGCGAACCTTGCCGGTCTTAGCGGGCGTCGGCACGGTTTTGAAGGACAGCACTGTCGTTGCAGCATCGCTTTCGCCACGCCTCACGGTGAGTTCAATTTGGGTGGGCGTCGCGGGTGCCAGGTTTGAGAAATGGACCAGGTGGAATCCATCGTCCAGGTCCGTCAGGCTGGCATGCGCCTGTTTTCGGTTATTTTGCTCGACGGTTCCGCTGATAACGGAGCCTTGTTTTACTCGGAGCCAAACGGTCGCCTGCGAATCGCTGACATGCCCTAGCATGGGCCCGGCCTGGATGAGCTTGGGGGCGCCATGGGCGTCGATGGTCAAAACCAAAAAAAAACAATTCACCAAAACCAATATGAGATTAAGTCTTCGTCTGAAGCTCATGTCATCAGTATAGGGCTTTCGGCTTTGGTGGCAAGGGCCGTTCTTGACAAATCTAATCTCGGCGCTCCGGCGCTGCTTTGGATTAAGGAACCGTCAAGAAATAACTTCCACATTTGAATGCCCAATTGCACCCCATCTTTGACCGCTTCTCAATCGCGAAATCCGCGACGTAGAACAGCTACGCCTGTGGTTTCGCTCAATCGGGCGCGACCAAATATGGGGCACA
>JADFHU010000092.1 GCA_022567055.1 Planctomycetota bacterium | reverse complement strand
TTCGCTTGGCAGATTTCTTTTTGGCCGATTCCCGGGCTTTCTTGTCGCCCTGCTTCTGCTCGGCACGGTCGGCCCGGGGCTTATCCTGCCGCAGGCCGCCGGACGCGGCATCGAGCGAGCTCTTTCCGCCGGAAGGAGCGGCCACACCGGGGGCGAGGGGGGCGTTTCCGGCGCCCGCCTTTTTCGTATCCTTGGCCAGCGGTCGCGACTCGGATTCGTCCGCTTCCGCCTGGCCCTTCTTTTCCGGCTTCGCCGGGTTCCTGTTCTCTTTCCGGAAGTCGTCGTCTTCACTGCGGAGACGTTCCGGCGCTTTCGAGAAGCCGCGCATGCGGCCTCCGCGGGCCAGCTCATTCTGGTCGCCCTGAATTCCCGGCTGGAGGGCCAGCTGGGTCTGCTGAAGCTCCCGCTGAATCTCGGCGTACTCCTCTTCCGTGACATCCACGTAGGTGAAATTGTCGAGCGTATAGTGGCTCTGCTTCGCGGCGCCGGTTCCGATGGAGGAACTGTCGCGGGTACTCCGCCTAAGATCGATGTCCACGGTTTTCAGCAGGTACGCACTCTCTATCACGGGTAGGCCGGGTGTCGTGACCGTACCGTAGATGGAGAACAGTAGGGCCTTGTCGTTATAGGTCGACCAAGAGGAACTCTGATTGGCCGAAAACACCAGGTGACTGTCGGGCATGGCCGCACCCACCGATTGGCCCCGCAGGAGGCAGGCACCGAAATTGGACGATCCCGTGAAGACCAGGCAGAGGCCCTGGTTCGGAGAGAGTCCCGATACGCTGGTGAAGTTGAACTCCTGTAGCAGGAAGCTAGAGGTCAGCGTGTTCTCGTACATGGTTTTCTCTTCCAGCACGGTCATGCTGGGTTGATTCTGGGCAGTGGGTAGGCGGAGTTGGACCTTGGCGACCTGAACGGGGAGGCCACTGGCCTTGGCATAGAACCCCACCCGCGTGACCTTCCAACTCGAGGCATTATGAGGGAGGGCGGGCAGAAAATACTGGCCCAGCCATTCGTCGTAGTCCACGTCCGGGTCATAGAGGTTCTCGGTAGCCTCGTACCCGATCAGGAGTGTCTCGGCGCTCTCGTTCTGGGGTGTGATCTCCTCGGTCAACAGTTCCACGTGGTAGGTGAGCGTCAATCCCTGCACGCCCTCCAGCAGGGCCACGGGGGTTGCCCCGTTGTACTGCCGGGTGAGCGGATCTCCGGCCGTGCCCGACCACTCCCAGCGGAGGGTCTCGACCACCTCGTCGCCGTCGCGATCGGCAACCGTGAAGTCGACCATGGTCGCGGAACGACTGTTGATGGTCACGGCATTCTGCAATTCCATGGCGAATTGATCCACGATGGGGCTGGCCTTGAGGATGACGCTGGAGGCGGAATCGCCTTGTGGCAGGGCACGCACGGAGACCAGCATGGTCGAGCCAATGCCCACCATGAGGGTCGCCGCTATCACGGTGCACACCACGAGTTCGATCAGCGTGAATCCGGCCTCCCCGCGGGAGCCACTGGGCCGGCTCAGTCCCGCCGTACGCCGCCGGTGGCGCTGGCCCATACAGGTATCCTCGCTCATCATTGCTGAACTCATTGCACCGTCGCCTCACCCGTGAGGCCATCCAAGACAACCGTTCTCTGTTCCGACGCACATTGAAGGGTGACGCTACCGCCGCTGTCGGGAACGCCCCACCCGTCAAAGATGACGACATCGTCGCCGCCGAACTCCGCGGCGGTCAAGGTTGCGTTATAGGGCTGTTCGGCGGGCTTGACCGTGTAGTTGGCCAGGTGGGGATCGAGGGGATCCAGATTGGGCAAGGTGTACTGGTTGAGATCGACGTCGAACTCGATCGATTGGGGTGCACTGGTGGCCTGGGCATGCCCCCGTGCCAGCCGAAGGTCTGCGACCAGTCGCTGGGCGACCAGATCCGCCCGATAACGGGCTGCGGATGCGCCATAGCGAGGGATGCCGATGGCGGCCAGAGCCATCAGGATGCCGAGCACTAAGACAAGCTCCAACAGGCTGAAACCCTTCCCCGCCTGCACCCGATTACCCACTAGCGCCGTTGCCATCGCCGCCCCTCCTGTGTCAAAAAAGACAGAGACGCTCAACCCTTTGACCGGGACTGAGCGTCTCCCTCCAGACTCTGTATTGTGCTGGGTGGTGCCTTTAAGGGGGCCAAGAATCCTACTTGGGATTAGTAGGTATCGTACCTGACGCCGGCGTCGTCCAGTTCCGTGGCCGTTGTATTGGACCTGACGGCGCCGGAATTCGGATCATAGACCCAGCCGTCGTCGGCGCCCGCGCCGTCAACACTCACACCGTTCTTTCCCTTTTTCGCAGCGACCGTGAGGACGGGAATTCTCCGCATGTAGGGACCGAACACGTGCGTTACCGTTTTGGTGGCGCTGGTCGCCCCGAACTCGTCCGTAAACGAGGTGAGCTGGTCCGTAAAGGTGCTGACGCCGGGGAACAAACCATTGTGCTCGGCGGTGAACAAATCGATAGAATTCCGCAAGAGGGACAGGTTGGACCGCAGTGCGGAATCACCGGCGCCTCGAGACCCTCGACTCATCCGGGGGATGCCGATGGCTGCCAGGATTGCGAGAATCGCCACGACGATGACGACTTCCAACAGGCTGAAACCTCTCCCCTTGTTATGATGCTTGTTTCGTTTCATGTTCTTTCTCCCTTGTTAATCAAAGACGCCAACAATACAGATCACAATCATTAGTCATAGTCACATGTCGTCAAGCCAGGGCGGCGGGTTAACCACCTTTCTAAAAAAAGAGCAGCTTCACTGAGCACAACGTCCTCTAATCCAGCGCTGCCGCCGCATCGGGCCGCGTGCCGTTGATTTCGAGGACGACCCTAGCTCCGCCGAACTTGCCCGCCGCCACGAATGTGGCTGAGTTTTCGTCAAGTTCGACGAGCCGAAAGCCGTCCAGGACCTGGCCGATGCGAACGAACTCCTCATCCACGAAGGCCGCCTGCCCCCGGCCATGGAGGATCAGGGCCTTGAGGCGGTGCTTCTTCCTGAACTCGCTGACCTCCGACCCTTCAACATTCTGCTTGCGGCCCCCGGACCAGGCCGCCGAGAGCGTGAAGGCATCTCGGGCGGCTGTCATGACCGGGTCATCGTCGGGAAGCAACGCATCCAGACGCTCTTTGAATTGGGCACTGGCCGCCGGCGTGGTCGGTAGGCTTGGCACCGTCATGGCCGAGACGGGTGGTCTCTCGATACGATTATCCCCCACCGTTTCGGCCCCGGCCCCTTCGGGCAACAGCAGGGTCCGATCACATACCAATCCAACTAGGATACAGACGAAGATGCCGATGAAGACCTTTTGTTGTTTTGTGAGTGTCATTCGATTGCCCTGTATGGTTCAAAAGCGTTCTCGCATAGGTGGCGGTCCGTATACCTATCCTCGTTGTCGTAGTCAGCACAGCGGTTGTCGTAATCGATACCCCTAATTGCGCCAATTCACTGTTTCGATTTCGACCACGATTACGACAACGACAACGACAACGAGCGGGAATGTGACCCGGAAACGAACCAGGCCGAACTCCCCGCCTAAGCATTACCCCGGAGTCGTGTACCAAAACATGTCCAACATGAAGTTGCACAACACGTCCGACTTGTCCGGCACTCCCTCGAGATCAAAACCGACAACGCTGACGTCCCCAATGTTGCGGTGCAATTGATGCAGTGCCGATAGACACTCGAGGTAGCTCCCGCTGCCCACGACTGCGATTGGGATAAAACTGCAATTCGGCCCGCGCTGAAGCTGGCCCGCCCGCACGTTATTTATCTGCAAACCGCAATGGGTGAGCAAATCGGTCAGTCTGGCCAGATGGTGATTGATTCGGTCCGCGGATTCGAGCGTCCTGTCGGTGCTCTCCAGCTCCTCCCGTATCTTGATGGCCCGATGTTTGAGGGTCCTCAAGGTGGCCTTGAGGACCGTTGCGTTGCGGGTCTGGGCGACCGATTCTTCTCGCTGAGTCACTAGACTCATTTTTTGCTTCAGCAGGGGTCCCAAACTCAGGCTGTAGGCGACGCAGGAAACGCCCACGCAGACGGCGAGCCCCGCCAGGTCTAAAGGCCAGAGACTCTTTTTCTTGTTATCCTGATTATTCATGCCGGGAATACTGCCCTTGTTTGTCTCAATGCGTTCTTTCAAATGCGGCATTCAACGTGGAAGGCAATCGCGCTGTCGTCCCGGAAGTGCTCTCGACGCTGGTTGGTCATGTTCACGGCGTCGAAGAGCCCACTCTTTTCCAAGCGAACCGCGAACTGGGAGACTTCGTTCTGCCGACGGCCGAACCCGGCCAACGTCAATACGTACCGTTGCCCTTTAAAGAGGGCGGCCACCGCGTCGGTGGTCAGCGACGCCTGGTTCTTGGCGGACACTTCCGTCCCTTCGCTGTTCAAGGTCACCAGGCGGCAGTAGGTCAGGACGACATCGTCGCCCAAGGTGTTTCCCAGCAGCGTCAGCAGTTTGCTCCAGTCCGGTTGACTGTTGATCACCCTGTGGGTCTGAAGGGTGGCCGAGATGCGGGCCAATTCCGTGCGCAGCCGCAGAATCGAAGCGTTGTACTGCTCCACGCGACGGGACGAGCGGCCAAAATCCTGCAACAGTGCCCTGTCGTCGACCATCCAGATCAGATGCACAGAGAATAGGACCATGCCCAGGAAGGCGAGATAGGCCCCACCCAGTCCCATCCAAACGCGGATTCTGGCCTTGCGTCGCTTCGCCATCAAGCGCTGTTCCGGGATCAGATTGACATCGACCATCACTTACACTCCAGAGAACATCGCCAGCCCGACCGCCACCATCATGGCCGGATTGTCCACCTTGGTCTGTATCTCCGGTGAATTCTCCATGACATCGCCCGGGGCCGCCTGCTTGACTTCAATCTCTAGGCTCGACTCCAAATGCTGGGCAAAGCCGGGAATGGTTGCCCCGCCACCGATCAGAAGCAGTCGCTGGATGCCTTCCGCGGAGAGCTGATGATCGGCATAGGCAAAGGGGACCTTCAACTCCTCCACCATTTTCCCAGTGTGCTGCACGAGCATCTGCCGCACGACCTCAATGGACTTTTGATCGAGGTCGTCAACCTGTTCGGTGGCAGAAAACCCGACCGCATCGATGACTTGACAGGCGGTCTTATCCAGGATGTTAAATCGTTTGCACAACATGTCGGCCAGCACCCGTAGAGAAGGGCTCTCCAAGACCCGCTCGTAGATGATGCTGTTGCCACCGGCCAGGAGCAGTGTCGTCGAACTCCAGCCCAAGTCGAGAATGGCGGTGATCGCCGGCATCGGCACGGTGAGGGCGGCGCAGGCGCGAGCGGCGGCCGCACTGCGCACGTCCAATGCCACCACGTCCATCCGGCCCCTTTCGAATTCCTCCAAATGCGCCTCTGCGACCTCGTGCGCGCAGCCCACGGCGATCATCCGATTCACTGACGTCCCCTGATCTTTCAAGGGCATTTCCCAGGACATCATTTCGAAGGCGTCCGGATCGAGTCGATGCATGCGCGACAATTCCATACGGGCCATCTGGGCCACCGGCGCACCGGTGACACCGGGCGGCAGCTCAATGCTGGCCCGCAAGAGTTCCTGGTCGCGTACCGCCAACACGACCTTGGCGCCTTGGAAGCCCTGGCGCTGCAAGGTGCGCTTCAACTGTCGGACTTCCTCCTGCTTGAAGGCGTCACCCGTCTCTGTCCGGGGCAGGAGCGCCAGCGCTTCTATGCGGTACCGGCCCTCACCCCATGCCAGTTGGGCCGCCTTGATGATGCGACTGCCGACATCCAGCCCGATGGCGCTTCGTTTTTTGCTCCGGAATTTCATCACTAGCTTGCCTGGGTCATCGCCGTTAGATCAAAGAGCGGCATAAACATGCTGACGGCGACGGATCCGACCAGGATGCCCATAATGACCAACATGATCGGTTCAATGATCGTGGTCAGCGAGCTTACGATGATATCGTTGTCCTCTTCGAGGAAACCCGCCACGTTCAACAACAACTGATCGACCTGTCCGCTTGCTTCACCACTGCGTATGACTTCATAGACGGAGGGGTCAATCAAACTTTCATCCGAAAATGCCAGGCTGATGGATTCACCCTGGGAGACGTTTTTCTCCGCCGCGGCGATCAGGTCTGAATACTTGGAGTTGCCTGCGCCCTCCTTCACCAGGCTCAAGGCCTCGAGAATCGGCACGTGGGCCGCCATGAGAACACCGAGCAGGCGAACGATACGCGCCGTGGCAAAACTTTTTATGATCTTCCCGATAATGGGCAACTTGAGCAGGAGGGCGTCTCGCATCAACCGTCCCTTCTCCGTGGCCACAAACCGCAGGGCGCCGACGACTCCACCGCCGATCAGCAGAAAGCCGCCCCACCAGTACTGCCGAAAGACGTTGCTTATGCCTACGAGCGCCTTGGTACTGGCGGGCAAGGGGACATCCATCGATTCAAAGAGCAGGGTGAACTTGGGCACCACGAAGGTCAACAGCAGTCCCAGCATGGCCAGGGTGAGGGTGATCAAGAGACTCGGGTAGATCAACGCCCCGGAAATCGAACGCCGTACCTTCTTTTGCTTCTGTTTGAGCGTCGCGACGCGGTCCAGCATCTCGGCCAGGCATCCGCTCGACTCACCGGCCGAAACCAGGCTACGGTAGACGGAGTCGAAGTGTTGCGGATAGGCCCCTAGGGCCGCGGAGAGTGAGGCGCCCTCTTCGACCCGTACGCAGATTCCGGCGATGGTGTCACGCCACGGCCCCGGTTTCGCCTGCCGCTCGAGTGAACGGAGGGCCTCCAGCATCTGTGTCCCGCAGGATATGAAAACACAGAGCTGACGGGTAAACATCGGTATGTTTTTGGCGGCGTCATTGCCCCCAAAGCGCAGCGGCGTACGCCGGGACGATTTCGCGCCGGTCGTCGGCGCGGACCCGTCGCTGATCTGGGCCACGAAGAGTCCCTTTTGGCGCAGCGTCTGCCCGGCCGTCGCCACATCGCTGGAGTCGATCGTGCCCTTGACGGCCTTTCCCGTCTTATCATATGCCGTATAGACCAGGTTCATACGCTTATCGTAGATGTGTTTCAGTGGGTCCTCAATGCCCATGCTCTCCATGGGCGTGGTGTTCGTGAGCCTCATGGTGCTCCGACCCGTGATCGGCGTGACCCTGGTGGACCTCGCCGCCCTCCAGTTGTCGTTGTAGATCGGCCATGCCCTCCTGAAGTTGGTCTCGGTGTTGCTCAAGTCGACCCATCTGCTCCGCGTGGTCTTGAGCATGGGATTCCAGACCCGACACTTGTTCTTGGAGCTCAGACTCTCGTCGTTCTCGCTCGGAGACGGAGTGTTCCCAGTTCCGGTGGGCGTCTTCAAGTTCACCCATCAGTTGGTCGTGACGTTGTTCCAACTCGTTGCGTTCCTGCTGCAACTGCTCTCGGTGATGTTCGATGCCGCCCATCTGCTCCTGTAAGTGCTGGACGTGGGATTCCAGACCGGAGACCTGATTATTTAGCTCGGACTCTCTCTGATCTCGTTCAGAAGCAACCTGCGTCACCCTATCCTGGGCCTCCTGCAGCTCGCGACCGTGGTCGTTCAGGCGCTGTTCCAATTCGTTTCGTTCTTGCTGCAGTTGGTCTCGGTGCTGTTCCAGTCCACCCATCTGTTCTTGAATGTGCTGGACCTGGGATTCCAGACCGGAGACTTGATTGCGCAGCTCCGTTTCCAGCTGTTCACGTGCCGCGATGGCCTGGTTCAACTGATCCCGGGCATCTTGCCACTGCCCTTCCTGATGCTCGAGACGCTGTTCCAGATCGGCCTGGGTCTGTTGGAGTTCATCCCGATGCTGTTCGAGTCCGCCGATCTGTTCCTGCAACTGCTGAACATGAGACTCCAGGCCGGAGAGATGATTTCGTAGCTCGGTTTCGCCCTGCTCCCTTCCCGCAAGCGTTTCGACGAGTTGGTCGTGTGCCGTCTGGAGTTCGCCTCGCTGTCCCTCTAGTTCATCCCGGTGTCCTTCGAGTCCGCCGACCTGCTCCTGCAGTTGCTCGGCATGGGTTTGCAGACAGGAAACCTGGTGGCGCATTTCCGCTTCCATCCGTTCGCGCTCGGCAAGCGTTTGGTCCAAGTGATCGCGGGCTTCCTGCAGCTCATCCTGTAACTGCTCCTGACGCTGTTCCAGATCCCTACGGGTCTGCTGCAACTCATCTCGATGGTCTTCGAGGCCTTGACTCTGTTCCTGCAACTGCTGAACATGGGACTCCATCGCTGCGACCTGATCTCTCGACTGCGTTAGGCTCTCTTGGTAGTCCGATGTCGTTTGAGTCAGGCGCTCCTCCAAAGCATTCCGTTCTTGCTGCAACTGATCAAGCTGTTGCGTCAGTTCGCTGGTCTCCTCCTGCCATTGCTGAGAACGGGACTCCCAAACGCCGATCTGATCGCGTCGATCAGATTCGCTCTCCTCGCGGTCGCTCACCGCTTGGGCCAGGCTATCCTGCACCGCCCGGAGTTCCTCACTCTGATTCTGCAAGCGTTGTTCCAGGTCAGCGCGTGCCTGCTGCCATTCATTCCCCTGCTGCTCGAGTCCGCCGATCTGTTCCTGCAACTGCCGCACTTGGGACTCCAGGGCGGCGCCATGATTTCGCAAATCGCCCTCCACCCGTTCCCGTTCGGAGCGGGTTTGGGCCAGGCTGTCCTGAACGCCCCTGAGGTCCGTGCCCTGGCCCTCCAGGCGCTGCTGCAATTCAGCCCGTTCCTGTTGCAACTGGTCTCGATGCCGTTCAAGGCCGGCCACTTGATCGCGCATGTCGGCCTCGATCTGATCGCGTTCCGCCAGGACCTGCTGCACCTTCTGACTGGATTGACGGAGGTCTCGACTCAGGGACTCTCGGCGTTCTTCGAGGTCCCCGCGCTGATGTTCGAGACCGGAGATCTTGCTCTGCAAATCGGACTTCGTCTCTTCAGATTCAGCCGCGGTCTCTGCCAGACGCTGGTTGGCGCTCCGTAGTTCGCCGCCCTGCGTCTTAAGACGCTGCTCGAGTTGCGTCTTTTCCTGTTCGAGTTGTTCGCGGTTCTGTTCGAGTCCGTTGAGATGACCCTGCAGGTCTTGGTTGTGGGTTTCGAGGGCGGAAATCTGATGCTTCAGATCCGTCTCGACCCGCTGATGCCGGGCGACGGCCTGGTCGAGAGCGTCCTGGGTGTCTTTCAGTTCTGTCCCTTGGGACTCGATGACCTGCTCGAGATCCGTACACTCCTGGCGTAGCTGATTCCAGTGTTTCTCTAGACCGTCAATCTGCTCCTGTAACTGGTCGTTGTGCGCTTCGAGGCCGGACACTTGGCCTTGCATGTCAGCCTCCGCCTGCTTACACTCGGCGACGGCCGCCTCCAAGCGTTCGTTGATCGTGTGCAGTTCGCTGCCCTTGTCCTTGAGGCACTGGTCCAGGTGGATTCGGGACTGCTGCAATTCTTGAAGCAGAGACTCGAACGTCTGGGCTCGCTCGCGCAGTTTCTTGTTATCGAGGATCAAGTCGGTCGACTGCTGCAACCTGTCGATAGATCCCTGCAATTCCCCGCACTGCACGCCAAGACGATGCTCCAGGCCGGATCGTTCCTCCCGCGCGTGACTGTGGTGAAGCTCACCGGCATGGATCTGATCCTCCAGGCGTTTGTTCTTGGCGAGGAGGGCGGAGACTTGCTGCTGCAGGAAGGACTCGCTCTGGCGAACGTCTGCCGGCGCCGATGGCGGCGAGTGGGGATCCGTGTAGGCATCGTCGCCCTGGGTCCTCAGGCTTCGTTCGAGACGTGCGCGCTCCTGCTCCAACTGTTGTTGGTGCAGATGGTAGTCGGCAATTTGATCTTCCAATTGCTGGTTCTGTCCGCTGTAGTTTGAGTTGTAGTCGTTCATGTCTTCCTCCACTTAGGGATCGGTGATAAACAAGTTTTTTCGTGGTTCTTTAATAATGCTGCTGTCGCAGCCAGGATTGTGCCACGGAAGCCGCTGTTTTCTTGCCGGTTCCTTGGTCACGGTCGGTGGCTGTGGGCCGCGACCCTTCATGGGCAGTCCGCGTTCGGCTGTCTTAGGCCGGCTAAGAATGGCACGCTCCTGCCATTCTTCATGGGGCAGATGGCTATGCCCGCTGTCTTGATGGGATCGGTCATCGGGAGTCGCGCTGGCGCCCGTGGACCGATAGGATTCATTGAGAGGCCTAGGCTGTGTCGGAAAACTCGATCTGGCTTCGAGCGGCCCTTTTTCTTGAATCGTTCTATCTGCTGCTGTCGCAGCAACGGTCGGATCAAGGCAGCCGCGGTTGTCCGCCTTGCTGCATCCGACTCCATCGACGATAAAACCAACATCGCCTGCTTCGTCGTCTTTGCCAGGCGAAAAAACGGCTCGCTCTCTGGCCGACGACGGAGTTTCCCGACAAAGCCTAGCCATGCGTCTGCTCGGTCTCGGGTGCTGAACTGGATGGTATGACACCAAGTCCCGCGCGGCCGGTTCTGCCTGCACGTCGGGCTGTACGTCGGGACGGGCTGGTCCCCGTGGCCACGTAGAGGCCCGTGGGTCGATGCGTGGACGCTGAGGTTCGGACAGCCGGGTCGGTCGGGGCCGCCGATGTGCCGTCAGATCGGCGATCTGTTGTCTCAGCTCCGATTCCACCTGTTCAGCCTCGGTCATACGCCGCTCCAGTGCTTCCTGGAGGCAGACCATCTCCTGAGCTTGTAATCTGTGGTCTTGCTCGGCCGCGTCACATTCCCGCTCTTGCTGCAGGCGCTGCTGTTCATAGCCTCGGATCTGCTCCTCAAGCTTCCTGTTCTTGACGACTCGCTCGGAAGCCTGGCTTCTCAGATCGGATTCTGTCTGTTCCAAGCGGTCGCCGGCCAGGGCCAGTTCGGCCGCCTGTTGTTTTAGGCGTCCCTCCAAGAGATCGCAATTCTGCTGGAGTTGGATGCGATGTTGTTCGAGGTCACCCATCTGATCCTGCAGTTGTTGGTTGTGAGATTGAAGGCCCAGCACCTGTTTGCGGGCGTCCGACTCCGCCTGTTCCTGCTCCGTCCGAAGTTGCTCCAGGGCATGCGTACTCTTTTGATGCGCGGCTTTCGATGTTTCCAACTCTTGTCTCAAATCAGAGGTATTTTCCAGCAGGCGTTCGCGGTCCTGCTGCAGGTCACCGATCTGATCCTGCAGTTGTTGGTTGCGGGACTGTAGGCCCTGCAACTGGTCGCGGGTCTCAGACGCGACTCGCTCGTGTCCTGCCGTGATCTGCTCAATGGTACGCGCCCTCTCCTGATGCGTGGCGGTCAGTGTCTCCAGCCGCTGTTCCAGATCGGAGGTCTTCTCCAGCAGACGCTCGCGGTCCTGTTCGACGTCACGCAGTTGCGTTGTGAGCTGTTGGTTGTGCGATTCGAGGTCGGAGATTCGGTTCTCAGCGTCAGCCGCAGCTTGTTCTTGTTCCGCCCTCGTCTGCTCCAACAGGGCCTGAGCGTCTCGCAGTTCGGCGGCCTGCGTCTCCAGACGCCGTTCTTGGTCGGATCGTTCTTGGTCCAGTTTGGCTACGTGTTCCCGCAGTTGCTGGGACTTGGCTTCCAGACCGGTGACTTGGGTCTGCGCTGCGGCCTCTCGACGGCGGTGCTCTTCATCTGCCTGACTCTGACGCTGATGAGCCTGCCCCAGCTCCTGCTCGCGCTCCTCCAGTCTTGCCTCGACTTCAGCGTGGTCCCGCTGCAGGGTCTGACGCTGTCGATCGATACTACCGATCTCGGCTTCCTGGGCGTTGACTCG
>JADFHU010000091.1 GCA_022567055.1 Planctomycetota bacterium | reverse complement strand
GGGCCATGGTGATCCAGCGGCGGTCATTCTTCGTTTTATCAGGGGCTCGCCGGTGATGAATTCGGGCCGAGGCCCTTTCGCCGAAACAGTAAAGACGGCCCTCCACGGTCACCACAAAGAGTTTGTCGTCGGCTGCCAGCATGGTCCAGGGCTCGCCTTCGATCCGCATGCTCCAGGGAACATCTGCCCTGGGGGATTTGTACCCGCTCTTATCCGCATCGGCCTCTGCGCCGGGTATATCCACAGCCGCGATCAATCCGTCCTTGCTGCCGGTATACAAACGCGAGCCGGCCTTGATAAAGACCTTTCCCAAGGGCGGCTCCATCTGGCGTTGCCACAGCGTCTTGGACTCGGCCTGTATTCTTTTTTTGCCTTTACGATCGACGACCTCCCGCCAGGTCAAGGTTAGCGACTCGGCCCTGATAAGGCCTTTATCGTCGGCGCTGTACATGGCCCGGTCATCGAGGACAGTGGCGGCGGACCGCCGCAGGTATTGGCCATCGGAGACCCGACACAAACGACCGTCGTTGAAAAACCAGCCATGACTGACAGAAACCGCATAGCCTCCTTGCTTGGTATTGGCATGGTAGTAGAGGAATTCGCCGGTGTGCCGATCGTAGGCGGCCGGTACCGAGCGACCGCCGGCCACCAGGAGTTTATCCCCGGAAATCGACAGGTACCCCTGCGGGGCCACCCCGGCGAAAGCGGGGCTGCTGTGGGGCTGCAAGATAAAATCGCTGGCACTGCCGCTATTCGTCCACATGACCTTGCCGCTGGTGGCGTCTAAGGCGTGGATGAAAATGCCCATGAAGGGCCAGATGCCGGCGGCAAAATAGACCGTCCCGTCATGCACCACCGGCGCCCCGCGGGCCGGCCACATGGAGATCAGCCGTTCGTTCCCCAACACCTTATACTCGGAAGGCCCGCCCCGAAAGGTCCATAACGGTTTGCCTGTTTCTGCATTCAGGCAGTAGAGATACCCATCATCGGAAACGACGTAGAGTTTCCCCTCCCAGCCCACCGGAGCGAAGCGCACCGGGCCGCCCGCATAGAAGCGCCACTTCTCCTGACCGGTTTCGGTATCGAAGGCCCTCACGTTATCGCTTACCATGGAGGGCACGAAGATCAGCTTGCCCATCACCACCGGTTCATAGCTGAGATCGAACTGCAGCTTATGCTGACTTATGGGCCATGCCTTGCTAGGCTGGGGCAGGTGTCTGACCCACTGCAAGTGCAAGTCCTGCGGCAACTCGTCCAGCGTGCTGGCGCCATGCCCGACATCGTAACGCCATTGCGGCCAGTCGCCGGCCCCTGCTGAAAAGACATGGCAGGCCGCCAACAGAAGCATCACGTTTCCGAACCAGGTGACCTTGGGCATTAGAAATATCCTCTGGTGTTACCCTGCTCTATTGCTGGGTATACCGATCGCCCGTGTACCACCTAAGCGGCACGTTGTCTCCTGTCGTCTCGTCCAGCGCACTGACGTGCCCGTCCAGCCAGAGGATATTGGATTGACCGCCGGTTTTGTAGGGTTCTTCACTGCGAACGTTGTGCCTGAAGATCTGCCGATAGGAGTACGAACGACTCCCGCCTCGTCGATATTGCGTCAGGTTCATCGCGCCGGGTGTGTCATTGTTGTGAAAACAGTCGCTCGAACTGCCGTCGGGTCTGGGTTCGGCGTGATCGACGCAGACGATAAACTCGTCGACCCTGAAAATGGTATTGGTGTTGCGACCCCTGGCCCTCCGGTGGTGATTCAGACCATAGGCCGCGTGTTGAATCAATTCGTCAGGATCGGGAAATTCAGCGTAGTTGTAGATCAGGCGATCGGCGACGCGCTGCAGGCTCGGACACCCAAAGATCTTGGTATTGTCTTGTATATAGGCTCTGTAAAATGTCCCCCAGTACGTCCCGCCGCCGGAGCCGGGGTCTCGCCACGTCCCGTTCGCATTCTTCCACAGGAATTGGTTGGAACTCTGCGTATTGGGGAAAATGCGATTATAGTCGTCCAGATACATGTGCACGGCAATTCCCACGTTCTTCAAGTTCGATCTACAGACCGTTGCCTGCGCCTGCGCCTTGACCCTGCGCAATGCCGGCATCAAAATACCCATCAGTACGGCAATGATGGCAATCACGACCAGCAGTTCAATCAATGTGAACCCGCTAACCTTTCGGCTCTTCGACCTGTTTTCGCAAGTGTTCATGGCTTCATCTTTCAAAAAGGGGGGCCTACACCTGGAAGTCGGTATAGGCCCCAAACGAAATTCTACGTGCGCGATCCTGGCGGGCGCACCCACTCGACTCGAACGGTCCGTCTGCATGACCGCACAGTGTCATCGTTCGTCCATGGTACCAGGTGTCTTCCCACGCGATTCTACTCGAAGCTGATGTGGAGCAAGGGTGCTTCAAGGGCACGCCCGTCAAAGGACTCGGCTTCCCGGGTTCCCGTAGAGGGATTGGCCGGGTTGTCTCTGAACATCAGGACGATTCCCTCGCCGGACCAGCCGGGCTGATTGACGATCTCCTGGATAATACTGGAAATGTCGGGGCTACGCTCCCCGGGACCCATGAGGTGCGTGGTCAGCCATTGAGGAATGTCCCACACGACCTGCGCAGAGGTCGTCGGCCTGCCACTGATGTTGCCGGCCGTTGCAGCGAATGCATCAGGATTCGGGGACAGTTGACCTTCGATCACCAGAGACACGGGCAGGGCATGGTTAGCACTGCCGACAGCATCGGCGCTGAACTGCACCCATGCCTCGGTGATGGTCGCACCCTTGGGCACGGCGATACCGACCCATCGGCAGCCGACCGTCTGGAGATTGGCAGGGGCCATAACGCCTTCATAGCCCAGTTCCAGATCACTGCTGGTCAAGCTTGCCATGGCGCCGCCGTCCAATACATGCTCTTCGGCCTCATCATTGCTGGCAGAGACCCGCCATTCATTGGTGGGCTCGGCAGCCGACCGTGTTAGCGTGATGTCGTCGACGTACAGGGTGCCCAGGGCGCCATTGCCTTCGATACCGACGGCCAGGCTGCGGACACTCTGCAGATTCATTCCCAAGGAGGCGAGGTCGATGCTCCATGGCTGCCACGCCGCCAACGCTATGTTCGCCGCTGGACCGTCGTAGGGAATCTTGGTCCCATTGACCTTGAGATACAGTTGCCCGGTGTTGCCGGCCGCACCGTGGAACCAGACCACCAATTGGGTGACGCCTGCCCTGGTCCAATCCTGCGCAACGGCAAAGGTGCGGGTGGCTTCGGATTGGGCTGCGGCGCTATTGTCATAGTCCATGGGAAGGGATTGTCTGCCGCCCTGGACGATGTCGGTCTCGGGGATACCTGCTGCGCCGCCCACCAGGGAGCCATTGGCTGGATCGTCAAAACCGTCGATCCAGGTGGCCCAGATCTCTAGGAATTCCGCGTCTCTGTAACTCTCCATGTCGTCGATGACGATGGCATCGGCTGTCGTGAAGCTCCAGACATCGCCTGTCCAAGTGCTGGGCTCCATGGCGTCATTGACCTCATCGACACGCCAGTGGTAGGTCTGACTCAGTTGAAGATCCACGGCCGAGGTGTCGAAGCTGCTTTCGCCGACGCTGCCGGCCAGGGACAGACTGTTGGCATCGGTCCCCAGGTATACATCGTGGCTACCCGCCTCCCGTCCATCACGGCCCCATGCTAAGGGGACAGCGGGCGACACATCGGTGGCCCCCGATGCCGGACTGGGTCGACTGGCAAGGGTCGGGACGGAGAGGAACCGCACTTCACTCAAACTGGGCTGTGCTGCAAATCCCTGCACACTGTTGATGGTAATGCGAACGTGTTGGGCCGCGGCGCCGCCAAACGCAATCCTGTTGTTCGCGGCATAACCCTCCGTTCCCGGAGCCCGTGCGAGTTCCGTAACGCCTTCCAACACGGTCCAATCGGTTCCATTGCGGGAATGCTCAATCACGACCTCTTTGGCTCCAAATCCCAGCAGGGGTTCGATCAACTGATTAGAGTTCCAGATCCATAGTTCGTGAAGTCGGTGCAACCGATCGAAATCGTACTGGATCCAGGCGGGAAGGGCATCACTGACCCACATGTCCGCAACAGCGGTTCCGTGGAGGTCCCCCACCAGGCCGGAGCCATTGATGGTGTTCTCGGCTACTGAGAGACCAAAGGCGCCGGAGGCAGTCGCCGTGATGTCGGTGATTGGATAGGCAATCTGTTCCACCGCGAATTGCCACAGACTACCTGCAAACACGGAAAAGTCCGGGGCACCGTTGACTTCATCGACCCGCCAGAAATAGGTCTGACCGAATTCAAGCCGTGCGGGATCATAGGTGGTGGCCGCCTGACCCAAGCTGGCCAGAACGTCCATGGGGCTGGCTGGCGAGGCGGCGTTTACGTCGGCAAAGACCGTGCCGAAGTAGACATTACGTGTCTTAGCGAATTCTCCGGGTTCCCAGCTCAGGGTCGCGTCTCGCGACACATCCGTTTCCTCATGGGCAGGGGTCGGACCAAAAGCCGAACCAGGGGGTATACCAATCAGGACCTGCACAACCTCTTCGGCGGTCAGAGGCCGATTGTAGATCTGGAGATCGTCCACTTGGCCGTTATAAAAGTTGCTCGGACTGGTAATACCGGTGCTATCGTATTCCTGGCCGATTGACCACCGTTCTACCGAGGCGAATTCTCCAGCTAGGGCGGATGTATACGTGACGGCCTCAACTCCATCGACATATATGAATGCCGCGCCGCCGTCATTGACCCACGCCAGGTGATGCCACTCGCCGTCACCGATCGTAGGGGCATTGGGGTAGTTTATGTCGCCACCATCCTCTCGACCCGGATTACCACCACCGGCAATGTAAAGCTCGAAGGGGTGACCACTGCCATTATTATTAAGTGCAATAATGTCACCCTGGTTGGTCTGTGTGCTTTTGACCCATACAGCGATTGAAAAGAGGGCGCTTGTTACGTCATCACCCACACTGTCGATTATCACCCAATCGTTGCCGTCGAACTCCAAGGCCCCCGAGCCAATGTGACCGGCTACGAAAGTCGGACCGCCGCCAGCGATGCCATGGTTATTCAGACCGGAGGAGTCCCGAAGATCGCCATCAAACTTCCACCAGCCGACAAGACCGGGCAGTTGGCCATAGGTTGTGCTGGGCAGTCCTAATGACAGCACGAAAACAAGTAGAATTAGAACCATCAATTTCTTACACATGATCACACACCTCCTCTAAGACAGATTCAAAAGACAACGGATGGGCATTGGTGACGTGTAACGCCGCAACCCATTAACACGAAACGCCGATAAGGAACGACCAAAATATCGGACCTAATCGTGTTTAGGGTATTTCATTTGCTGACGTATAGCAATCTTTTTTTCAAAAAGGCCAAATGGGAGGAGATACTATCGCCGTGGATACTGATTACTGATTACTTGAACGCTAGGAATCCGGGCCAATTGGCATTTCTGCCGCATTCCTACGGATTTCGAATCTACATGCGATCGCCCTGGGGAAGGTGGAGTCATCATTGACTATCCCGCCCTCTTTATGGTAGAATGGGGAGTTTATGGATGAAGTCAGCGTACTGCGATAGCTTAAGGATTATGGGGGTTGTCCAACCTACAACGGCTATGGGGGATAGAACCTGAGTGGTGATTTGCACCCTCTGAGGACGCAGTATCGTGAGGCTCATCGCGAGGGCGGATCATGGGTATGACAACAACCGACCCATCCAAAACTGGGAAGTCGAGGGCTCGGAAAGAGACCTCCAAGTCGCAAGAGGCCCAGCCACAATACGTGGACCGGACTCTGGGGTGTCGGTTTGAACTCAAGTATCTCATCAGCGAAGCAACGGCCGTGGCCATTTCCGAATGCATCAAGCCTCACATGCCCGTCGATCGATACAGCAAACTCCAGCCGGATGGCTATTATCCTATTGTCAGCCTGTATCTGGACTCGCAGGACTTGCGACTCTGCGGGGATAGCCTCACGGGGGAGAAGAATCGGTTCAAATTGCGGATTCGCAGCTACAGTGACGACACGCAATACCCCACGTTTTTCGAGATCAAACGGCGAATCAACACCACGATCCTGAAGAGCCGTGCGCCGGCCAGGCACCAAGATGTGGAACCTCTCTTGCGTGGGCTCTCTCTGCCCAGTCAGGATTTTCGTACCAACCGAGAGGCCCTGGACCAGTTCCAATTCTATAGCAGCGCCCTCATGGCCCGCCCGGTCATTTTGATCCGCTATCTCCGCAAGGCCTACGAAGCCGAGACGGAAAACCGCGTGCGGATCACCTTTGACCGGGAACTCTGTTACAAGATCAGTACCGAACCGAAGGTGATGCTAAGCGGTGACGGATGGCGGCACAACTATCTGACCCTGAAGGGCGTCATCTTGGAAATCAAGTTTACGTCACGATTTCCCCTGTGGCTGAGCAGACTCGTCTCCACGTTCAATCTCAAGGCAAGGTCTATTTCGAAGTATACGACAGGCATACAGCAATCGATGGACCTGGGGTTCTGCGGGCCCCTCGTTAGGTAGGGTGGGTATGGAAGAACTGATGCAGATGTTAGAGGAGTCTCCCATGGGCGGAGGCGCCTCTACACTCCAAAGCGTCTTATTGTCCTTGATGCTCGCGTTCGTGCTGGGCCAGCTCGTGGCATGGGTCTACTATGCAACCCATACGGGGCTCTCCTATGCCCGCTCCTTCGTGCAATCGCTCATCTTGATTACCGTGGTGATTGCCATGGTGATGTCGGTGATCGGCAACAACATTATCACGGCGTTCGGCCTGATGGGGGCCCTGGCCCTCGTGCGTTTCCGGAACATTGTCAAGGATACGCGTGACATTGCCTTCATCACCTTTTGCCTGGTCATCGGCATGGCCTGTGGTTCGCACAAGTATGGCACCGCCATCATCGGCACCCTGCTGCTGTGCCTGATCGTGCTCTACCTCTACTACACCGATTTTGGCACACATCAACCTCACAACGGATTTCTTCGGTTCAGTCTAAAAGGACCGCTCGGTCCCGACCATCCCATTGTCCATGTGCTGTCCCGCTTCTGTGGCAGTTATACCCTGCTGTCCCGCCAGGAGACGGGGTTTGGCGGCGGCGCCGAGTATGCCTACCAGGTACTCGTCAAGCACCCCGCTCGCAATGAGCGCTTGCTCGCGGAACTGGAACAAGTCGAAGGTATTGAAAGCATCAACTTGACCATGCAGGAAAAGCTGCTGGAGGTATAGGGCATCCCATGGCAAGACGGAACTCCAAGAGTCATGAATTCAGTTCTTCAATGACGCATCACATCGGTCCTGTCGTTGTCTGGCTGGTCGCAGTGATCTGCGTCGTGGCGCTGTTCTATCAGCGATCCCAACGCATCGAAGTGTTGGGCCTCACCCGGGGTCGTGTATACGTCGTCGCCTCGGCGGCCACGGGACGACTGATACACATGGCCGCCGGCCTGTTCGAAGCGGTCCAGCAGGACCAAGTCGTCGCCGTCGTGGATACCCTGCCGGACAACGACTACGCCGGCAGCTTGATTCAGGAACGGCAAGAGACGATCAAGGCGCAGATGACGCACCTGGCGGCTCAGCTCCTTCCCACTCAGGAGCGCCTGAGTGCCCAGGCGGTCAATCGGGAAACGAGCCGGGCCGCGGATGTCCGGCGTTTTGCCATCGATGTCGAGAATGCCAGACTCCGCATCCTGGAGTTGAGGACCCGCATCGAAACGGATCGAATCACCGCGGGTGCTCTGGAAGCAGAGATCGAAATCACGCGTGAACTCGTGGAACAGGATGTGATCGACGCCTCCGAACTGCAGCGTGTGCAGCTTGAACACGACGGTCTCAGGGCCATGATCAGGGAAAACGAATTGCTGCTGGCCCAGGCCCAGGCGAATCAGGCCCAGGCCACGGAGCGCCTCAATCAGTTCTCTCTGGCCGATGTCCAAACGCCCAGCGTCGAGAATGCACTGGAGGTCATCCGCAGAGAAATCGAGGTGCATGACAGACGATTGTATGAATTGATGATCGAACTGAGCGCCATTGAGAGCCGCAAGGCCGTCAAAATCCGCGCGCCTTTTGACGGGATCATTAGTCAAGTGCACGCCACGGTCGGGGGCGTCGTTGATGTGAATCAACCCATACTCACGATCACGGAAGACAGGCCTTCCGAAGTGGTGGCCTATATCAACGAAACCCTGGCGGATGAGATTGAGGTCGGCATGGAGGTACAGGTGGTCAAGATGGGGGTCGAGGTCAAGATGATCCTGTGTGAGGTCAGCTCCATCGGCCCGCGTATCGAACAACTGCCGCAACAGCTCTGGCGCAGCCCGACCCTACCCCAGTGGGGTCTGCCTTTTCTCATCAAGACCGACAGCCTGGACCTCCTGGACCTCGTCGTCGGCGAGAAAGTGGGCGTCCGCAGGCCTTGAATAAGGCGGGGAAAAACGTCCAAGGGGCCGACAAGAGTGGAGTTTCGAAAAGACCAGCGATGATGAAACGCGATGACGTCAAGGGTTCCGCAGTCCTGCTGCCGCTATGGCTCCTCATGGGACTCCTATGGGGATGCGGTGACCGTGACCATACCCGCATCGCGGATCGGGATGCCTACCAGATACTAGACGACAAATGGGATGCCTCCTTTGGCAGCCAGTCCAACTACCGCATCGGTGACACACCGGCCCTCTCCGGCGATGTCACATCGGACCGGTCTCTATCCAATTACGGCACCCTGACCTTGCCCAAGAGCGTTGCCCTGGCAACGGCCCACAATCACCTCTACCAGAGACAGAGGGAAGCTCTCTACCGCCAGGCCTTGGACCTGCGTCTCTCCCGGCATGAGTTTGAGAACCTCTTTTTCGGGGGCGGCGGCGCGGGTCTGCATGGGGACGACCGGGACGAGGTCCTGGGCGCCGAAGCCAATATCGGGGTCAACCGCCTGCTCTACGACGGCACCCGAATCGGTGCACGCGTCACCCTGGCCTGGGTCGACATCCTATCGGGCAACCTATGGGGGGGCCTCACTTCCATCCTGGGTGTCACCGTGGTCAAGCCCCTCATGCGCGGCGCCAGTCGAGACCTGGTGATGGAGGGCCTGACGCAAGCCGAACGGGACACGCTCTATGAAATCCGTCGGTTCAACCGCTTTCGCAAGACTTTCGTAGTGGGCGTCATCACCGAATACTATCGCATCTTGCTGCTCGGTCAGAGGGCGACGCATGCTGAAGAAAATGCCGAGGCACTGAGGCACCTCTACGACAGGACCGAAAAGCTGGTGGCCGCCGGACGGATCCCTCTGCACGAGTTGAATCAGATTCATCAGGAGGTGTTGCAGGCTCAAGACGCCCAACTAAACGCCCAGCGTCTCTATGCCCAGGCCTTGGACGCGTTTCGCGTCACCCTCAACCTGAGTGGGACCGCCAGGTTCAGACTGGACGAGGAAGCGTTTACGACCTTGCAACGCGCGCAGATGGTCCTACCGGCCTTTGATGAAAAAGAAGTGATTGCGGCGGCGCTGAGCCGCCGTCTGGACCTGGCCAACCTCGCCGACCAGGTCATCGACGCCGAACGAAAAGTTGCCGTCGCCGAAGACCAGCTACGGGCGGAACTGAACCTCGTGGCCGGCACGGCTCTCCCCTCCTCCAAGCTGGGAGACCGGGCGCGCTTGCAGCCCTACAAGAATGAGTATGGGCTGGGCCTGGAAGTGGATCTCCCCTTCGATCGGCTGGCCGAAGAGACGGTCCACCGCAAGACCCAGATCGCACTGATGGAGAGCCGACGTGAATATGAAGAGCATTCCAACTTGATCGCCGTGGAGATTCGCAAGGCCCATCGGGATCTCACCGAAGCGCGCGACCGTCACAGCCTCCAGACCGAATCGCTCTCCCTGGTGGAAAAACGCCTGGCGGGCACCACCAGACTCCTCAAGCTGAGTCGCATCAGCACGAGGCGAGTCCTGAGGTCCCTCGAAGACTTTCATCGGGCCAAGGATGCGGATGCCGAGGCCCTCGTCAACTACGCCGTGGCCGGTCTGAATTTCTATCGCGACACCGGTATCCTCAAAGTACAACCCGACGGCATGTGGAAGCTGTAGGCTCTGTCAGACACCTACGAAACTGACTTACTGGCAACGGCACTAGTCAGTCGTCACGATCCCCTTCTTGAGAATGACATTGGCGTAGAGGGCCGCCTCGCTCGTTGCGACCACCGCGAAGGCCCCCCGCGCCCTCTCGTAGAAAGCGAAACGCTCGACAAGCTCAAAATCGGCAAAGGCCTCGCCACTGGCCTTCACGATGCGACGATAGTCCTCCCAGATGGTAGGTTTCACCGTATCACCCGGCACCACAGCCATCAGTGCGACCGGCCGGTCGACATAGATGTCGAGAGGAAAGAAGGCCAGCAGCGCCTCCAGGAGAGGCGGCACCCCCTGACCGTCACAGCGCAGCAGTCGTTTCGCCAGGCTCGCCGCAGGAAAATTTCCGTCGGCCAGCACAATTTCATCCCCGTGCCCCATTTGCATCAACACCCGCATGAGGTCCGGAGACAGGATGGGTGGAATGTTCTTCAGCATCGATTATTCTCCTTACAGACCTGAAACTGCCTAAACCCCAACGTTGCATAAATGTCAGGGTATGCCTTCGGCATACGTAAGGTATTTCACCACAGAGAAAACTGAGGTCACAGAGAGGCTATCGCCACTGCTTTCCTCTTTTCGGCCTGGTTCAAATCGGGGTAAAAATATGTCTGGATCGAAATCGGGATCGAGAAAAGCCCATGGTGCTAGCATTGTCCTGATGGATGAAAGACGATTTCGATAGCGACAGCGATAGCGATTTCGAACCTGAAACGGCGGTTTACTCAGTGTTACCCGGAACCGTATGTTTTGAACCAGGCCCTCTTTTCTTTTCTCTGTGGTCTCAGTTTTCTCTGTGGTTAAAACCTTTGTTGGTTCCGGCCGAAGGCCGGCCTGTGATCTCTGTGCCCTCTGTGGTTCAACTCTTTCTTGGTTCCGGCCGAGGGCCGAGCTGTGACCTTCCACCCTCCGTAGCAGAGCTACTGCCTGCCCTCCGCACGGAGCGTGCTACGGAAAGCGGGCGGAGGACGGGCGGTGTTCTATGTGGTGCATCATACACCTCACCGAAGGTGAGATCTACAACCAACACACGCAAGTGAGCCTTACAGGCCATACACTATGAATATCCTCAAGAAGTTCTTAGCGTTCAAGTATGCAACCTAAGGGATCGGCAAGAAATAAGTTGGACAATTTGGGGTCCAAGTGTGCCCCATATTGGGTCGCGCCCGATTGAGCGAAACCACAGGCGTAGCCGTTCTACGTCGCGAATTTTGCGATTGAGAAGCGATCCAAGATGGAGTGCAATTGGGCATTCAAAAGTCCAAGTTATTCCTTCCCGGTCCCCAAGGGTAAAGTAATGCATGCGCAGCCCTGAGGCAAGGCTGCTGCCTGTTGACGAAGCGGCCATCTCCATTACACTGCACAGTAAGCATGACAAACTTCATCGGACTCATCTCAGACACCCATGGCCTCCTGCGACCCGAGGCATTAAGCGCCTTGCAAGGGTGTGACTTGATCATCCATGCCGGTGACCTGGGATCACCCGACATCGTGGGCGAACTGCTGCGCATCGCGCCGGTGCACGCCGTGCGTGGCAACGTAGACATCGGAGGCTGGGCCGACGATTTACCGGTCAACGAGGTCGTGTCCTACGGGAATCACACCGTGTTTGTCCTGCACGACCTGGACCAGCTCGACTTGGAGCCGGGGG
>JADFHU010000723.1 GCA_022567055.1 Planctomycetota bacterium | reverse complement strand
TCATCCTTCTTTCATGCTGAACGTCTGCATTCATTTGTTGGATTACCTGTTTTTCATTGTTGCAGAACACTGGTCGGACCATGCGTCATACAGAATCGACAGCTCCTTCACTTTCTCAGGAAGTTCTGCTGCCATGTTGTTCAGTTCGGTTCGATCCGTCTGCATATCGTAGAGTTCCCATGGTCCGCCTTTCACGGAAATGAGTTTCCATCTGCCTTTCCGCATGGCGCGGTGGCCACCCAGATTGAAATAGATCGGGCTCTCACGGCTGAACGTTTTGCCCTCGAACAAGGGCCGCAGACTCTTTCCCGCCATGGGGATGATCTTATTGCCCCTGTACGTTGCCGGATACTTTCCTCCTGACAGATCCACACAGGTGGCCATCAAATCGATGACGTGTGTTGGTTCAGTGACAAGTGTTCCGTGAAGTCTGGACGGAATACCCTTCGGCCAGTGTGCGATCAACGGCGTGGCAACACCCCCTTCATGAAGCCAGGCCTTGTATTTTCTAAACGGCGTATCACACACATTGGCCCAGCATTCGCCGTATTTGACATGTGATTCAGCGGTACCGCAGGTTCCTTTCCCGGTATTGCTGCCAATAACGCCACCGCCGGCGTCACCACCATTATCCGAGAGAAAGAGAATCACCGTGTTCTCGTAAACGTCCAATTCCTTCAGACTCCTGACGATCTTGCCGATATTCTGATCAACACAGTCAACCATGCCGGCATAAGTCGCCATCCTTAGATCCTGCTCATCTTTTTCCGCTTCCGACAAACTGTCCCATTCAGGAATCTTTTCTCCTCGAGGTGGCAGCTTGCAGTTCTCACCAATAATGCCAAGTTTGATCAAGCGTTCGTAACGTCGTTGCCGCACCTTATCCCACCCTACCTTGTATTTCCCACGGTACTTGGTGATATCTTCCGGCTTTGCCTTGAGTGGCCAGTGCGGAGCATTGTAGGCAAGGTACCACAAGAACGGTTGCTTCATACCGACAGCTTCCCGTACAAATTCAATACCCTCTTCCGTCCACGCGTCGGTGGAATACCAGCCTTTGGGGGGATCCTTTTTTATGTCGTAGATAACCTCCGTGTCTCTGGCAATCGAGCGTTCCCCGCGAGAATCGGCGTAGTAATTGGCGTAGAAAGCGGATGGAGCGAAATAGAACCCGCCTCCTTCCGGACAGCCATAGGAATGATCAAATCCGCGACCAACGGGCCACATGGACTTCTCCTTGTCACCAACCATCCATTTACCCGTATGATAGGTCCTGTATCCTGCCGAGCCAATCGCTTCAGCAAGCGTTACGCTATGCTGAGACAGTCCTATGTTTCGATTGTTTGAGTTGTTGCCTGTCTGTTTCGGATGGAGGCCGGTCAGAAGGCTGACCCGAGTGGGCACACAGACCCCTTCGTTGTAGAACTGGGTAAATCGAAGGCCCTGCTTTGCAAGCATGTCAAGGTTGGGAGTTTTGATCTCGGACCCGTAGCAGCCAAGATCCGAGAACCCCATATCATCGGTCATGATGACAATGATATTGGGTTGCTCTGCCTTGGCGGCAGCGAATGACCCGAGCGCTGCCAGGCCAATAACGTATCTACTGATTCTCGCCACAACCAATCTCCTTTTAATTGAACTCACCATATTTTCTCAACACCAAATTACACGACAAGATTACTTCTTTTCCGACCAGCAACTGATGGTGCCGTCCTGTTGTACCATGAAGAGCTTTCCGTCCGCGGCGGAGATGCCGTCGAATACCGGCGGTACATCCAGTTTCGTTTCAAAGAGCTTCGTGCCGTCGGCCGGAATCACAAGCGGTTTGCTGTCGGTCTGACCGAAAGACGTTGTTCCATCGTGCCGATAGAACTCGATCCAACTTCGACCGTCGTCGGAAAGGAGGACCAGCAGCCGCTCGGCACGATCCTCGACGGTCCCGTCGCACCGGTTGTAGATGTCCACGCGGTCGAGCAGCAGCGACTCGCCCAGGTCGACCTGCCACCAAGGGTTTGCATCTCGGTCTGTGTGAAAACCGTAAGTTCCGTCCTTGATCCCGTCGCAACCTCCAGCCGCATCCCGCTGAGTGGTCATCGCGATCGGATGACGAACCGTGTCCTGCAGCAGCCAATCGTCGTCGATCCGCTGACGCGTCATCACGGACTCCGACGGGGCGGCCCCGAACGCGATCAGCGGCGATAACTGAACCTCCTTAAGACATCTGCCAACAAGGAAAAACATCTTGCAACTGTCGACATACATGATACTTTACGGCCTGGGTAGCGCTGTCAATATTACGCCAAAGTTTTGTCAATTTTGCGCCACGCCCAGGCAAGCATGACGAAGGCTCCGACAGTCCTATTACTCATTGAAAGCTCGCGCGGCTTCGGTCGTTTCCTATTGAAGGGCATTGCCGAGTACGCCCGCTCTCATGGCGCGAGGTACAAATAATATCCGCACGTAAATCCTTCTAAACCAATGATTTACGGACTTCACGGATGAAAGTGTCTGTCGGTCGAACGAGGATTTCGCAGCGTGTCCGGACTATGAAACAGAGACTATGGCTCCCGCTCGTCACTTGTCGCCATTCATGGCATAGACATCGGTGTTCCCCTGATGCTCATGCTGATAGGCGATGCGCTTGCCGTCGGGCGACCGGGTGCCATGGTCCTCCTTTGCAGGTGCCCGTGTGAGCCGCCTGACGTCGGATCCTTCGGCCTGCATCGCATAGGATCTCTGTTCCCCTGATGGACTGCGTCAAAGAGGATCAAGCGGCCATCCGGTGACCACTCTGATTCTTCTGGACGCCTGTGATTCAGCGGCACTATATGGACTTCTTAGAATCAAGCGAGAGCGTGGCGAAATGCGATCGCAAGGACTGTCCGGAGGTCAGGACACGAGGATGCCTCCGATTACTGCTGATTGATCTTGTTTGAACACGTGTCTACCTCCACAAGGGGATTTCCGTAACGAATGGAACCAACGCCCGTCCGTCCAGTCATGGTCGTGCGTGTCCAGGAATGATTACGGCAGTTTGGAAAACTCAACCCGTCGCGGCTGCCAGATCACGGGCTACGGGCTATTGACTAATTGATCCGCTCGATTCTGGAGGCATTCCTC
>JADFHU010000090.1 GCA_022567055.1 Planctomycetota bacterium | reverse complement strand
CGGCTCCCGTGCGTCCCTACCATTCCACCTACCACCCCCTGGGCTGGCGCAATTGGTGGGACTTCGGCAACGGCAGGATCGGCGACATGGGCTGCCACATGATCGACCTGCCGTTTATGGCGCTTGATCTCAAGTATCCACTCACCGCCGAAGCTTACAGCCCTAAGGGATCGGCAAGAAATAAATTGGACATTTTGGGGTTCAAGTGTGCCGTAGATTTGGTCGCGCCGATTGAGCCAAGCCGGAGGTGTAGTGGGCTACAGTGAGGATTTGGCGATTGAGAAGCGGCCAAAGATGCGGTGCAATTGGGCATCCAAAAGTCCAAGTTATTTCTTGCCGGTTCCTAAGCCTGCTCACCAGGAAAGTGCACCCGGCTGGCTGATCAGCAAATGGACCTTCGGCGCCCGGGGCGACCTGCCGCCAGTGCATCTGACCTGGTACGACGGCAACGGCAATAAGCGTCCACCCTTACAGAAAGAACACAACTTGCCAGACTGGCCCGAAGCAACACTCTTCATCGGTTCCAAGGGGATGCTGATAGCCGACTACGGTCATTTCAAACTCTACCCGGAGGAGAGGTTCGCAGGCGTCCGGCGACCCCAAGTAGCGCGCAAGCCTTCCCATATGGACGATTGGATAGAGGCATGCAAGACCGGCGATCCACTGCGGCCCGGCACCAACTTCAGTTATGCCGGCCCGCTCGCAGAGACGGTCCTACTAGGCGCCGCTGCATTTCGTGCCGGTGAAAAACTCTCGTGGGACGCCCACAACCTCAAGATTACCAACAACCCGGAGGCCGAGCGCTTCATCAGACGTGATGACTACCGCAAGGGCTGGACACTGTAGCGCGAGAGATCATGGGATGAATGCGCGATGAATGGACAGACGTGATTTTCTGAAGACGACATCGCTGTGCGCATGCCAGGAACAAGAATTGAATGGGATGGCGAAAACATGAGAAGCATGAACTCGGAAAAGGGGAAATCATTGGTTCGCAAGGAGTACCGCAGATTCTAGCCAAGCAACCCGAATACAAGGAGTCATCATGTCTCTTAGGCAAAAACTGTTTATGAAATCGCAGCTAGTAGCCCTTATCGTGGTATTCCTGGCACAGCCAACACTGGCCCTCGCCAATTGGCCGGACTGGCGCGGCCCAGCCGGTCAGGGTCATAGCGCAGCCACGGGTCTGCCCCTACACTGGTCGGAAACCCAGAACATCGTGTGGAAGACGCCCATACATGATCTGGGCTACTCAACGCCTGTGGTGTGGGGTGATCAGGTCTGGCTCACCACGGCCACGAAGAAGGGTGAGACGCTCTACGCCGTGTGCATCGATTTTGATAGCGGCCGGGTCATTCATGACATTGCCGTGTTTCACCCCGAAAAACCTCAGCGTGTCCACCGCAACAACTCCTATGCCACGCCCTCGGCAGTGGTGGAAGAGGGCTTTGTGTATGTCCACTACGGTTCCCATGGCACGGCCTGTCTCGACACGGAAACGGGGCGAGAGGTGTGGCGTCGTGAGGATTTGCACTGCAATCATCTGCAGGGACCGGTCTCTTCGCCGATTCTGCACGGCGATCTGCTCATCTGTCCCTTTGAGGGTACGGACGTTCAGTTCGTGGTCGCTCTGGATAAAAAGACGGGCAAAAACGTCTGGCGCTATGACCGTCCCCGGGAGCTTTACGAAAACATTGAGCCCTTGTATCTTCTTAAGTCGTATCACACCCCGGTTGTCGTAGAGGTAAACGGCACGCCCCAACTGATTAACAACGGAGCCATGCTGGTCACAGGCCATGAGCCTCGCACCGGCAAGGAGCTGTGGCGCGTCCTCTACCGTGACGACAATCCCATCTCCCGAATCGTGAGTGGCCATGGACTCTTATTCATCAATTCGGGCGGCAATCCCGGCGCCTCTCATTTACTGGCCGTGCGCCAAGGCGGCGTTGGTGATGTGACCGATACACACGTGGTCTGGAAGATGACCGAGGACGCACCGCATGAAGGCTCACCCGTTCTAGTCGGTGACCTGCTCTATTTGTTGAGTGACAAGGGCCTACTGAATTGTAAAGAGGCGCTAACGGGAAAGACTGTGTGGTCCGAGCGTCTGGAGGGCGATTACGGCGCATCGCTTTTGTATGCGGATGGTCGCATCTACATTTCTAGCAAGGAGGGCAAGACCACGGTCATCAAACCGGGGCGGACATTCCGGGTTTTGGCCGCCAACCGGTTGGACGGTTTTCTGGGGGCCTCTCCTGCGGTAGCGGGTAAGTCGTTACTGCTTCGTACTAAGACGCACCTGTATCGTATTCAACAGGAGTAGGTGAGGAGAATAGGTGGCAGAGCCCAGTCCGATCCAATTTAAGAGCCCCTAACAAAATGACTCTGCATTCAAACGGCTTATTCTGCGTCTGGACGGCGTCAGGCTCCATCGACCGTCCTCGGACGGCCTGCTTCGCCTTCCTTGCCAGACGCAGAAACGCTCGTTTTCGGTGCGACGATTCATTTTGATAGGCACTCTTATGCTTCCAGGCCGCGGAGTCGCCCGGTGCTGTCGCCGAAGGTGTCCGCATGCACCCCCATGCGATCCATCATCGAGAGGAAGAGGTTGCTCATGGGTGTCTCAAAGTCATAGCGAACATGCCGACCGGTCCGGATGGTTCCTCCGGCCTTGCCTGCGATCACGATGGGCAGATTCTCGTTGTTGTGCCGATTTCCATCGCTGATACCCGCGCCGTAAAGGATCATGCAGTTGTCCAGCAGCGATCCGTCGCCCTCGGGAGTCGACTTCATCCTTTGGACCACGTAGGCAAACTGTTTGGCGTGAAATTCGTTGATGTTGCTGATCTTGCCGAGTTTGACCGGGTCATTCTGATGGTGCGAGAGCGTGTGATGTCCTTCATTCACGCCGATGAAACGATAGCTCCGGTTACTGCCCTCGTTGGCCAGCATGAAGGTGCAGACGCGCGTGACATCTGCCTGAAAGGCCAAGATCATCACGTCGCCCATGAGGCGGATGTGCTCCTCGTAGGAACTCGGCGTTTCCTCGGGCGGCGCTTGGCCCGAGACGACGGTCGAGCGATCGCGCGTCTCGCTCTCTGCCCGCTCGATTCGCCGTTCGATCTCCCGCACGGCGCTGAGATACTCGTCGAGTTTCACCCGGTCTCTGCCACCGACCTTGCCGCTCAAGGCATGCGCATCTTCCAAGACGAAATCCAGAATGCTCTTCTTGAAGAGGCGCCGGCGGGCCTGACGCTCGCTGACCTCGCGTCCCAGGTCGCCCGCGAACAGACGCTCGAAGGCCGCCCGCGGACTGACTTCCTTGGTCATGGGCGTGGCGGCGTCCCGCCAGGAGATGTTGTTCGAGTAGGGGCAGGCATAGCCGGAGTCGCACTTGCCCGATTGGCGACCCTTCTCCGTGCCGATCTCCAGGGAGGGGAAACGCGTCAGATGCCCTATTTGCTTGGCCACCTTTTGGTCGACGGACACGCCGGCCCTGACCTCGGCCCCCTCACTCTTCAAGGGTTGTACCCCCGTCAGAAACACACCCGCGGACCGGGCATGGTCTCCCGGCCCATCGCCATTGCCGCGGCCCTTGTCGTGGGTGAGGCCGCTCAAGACCAAGAGGTCTCGTTTCACCGGCCGCAGGGCCCGAAGGATCTTGGGAAAATCGAAGTTGGGTCCTTCGCGCGCGGGTGTCCAATCCGGCATGTGCATGCCATTCGGCACGAAGAGAAAGGCCATGCGAATCGGGGCCTGGCCGGCACTCGCGCCGGCGGCGAACACCCGGGTGGGCGTCATCGCGTCAAGCAGGGGCAGGGCAACGGCAGTGCCGAGGCCTCGCAGAAACGTTCGACGCGGAATGGGGTTGGCTCTGCTCATGAGTTGTCTTCCTTCAAATTTCGCATTTGAAACGCATCACTCATCACGATTGCCTGTACCAGTACTGTGAAGCGGTATTCGTCGGCCGCCAATTCGGCGTAAATATTGTCCACGGCGCATCGATCATAGTATTCTAAACCGCGACCCAGGGCAAACGTCAACATTTTCTCTATGAGAGATCGGACGAAGGTCTCCTCGCCCTTGAGGATGGCGATCAATTCCTTGGGCCCATTGAAGCTCCGGCCGTCCGGCAGTTGGCCCGACGGATCGATGGGAAATCTGCCGTCCAGCTCCCGCCAGGCCCCAATGGCATCGAAGTTCTCAAAGGCGAAACCGATGGGATCCATTTTTGCGTGGCAGGTAGCACACTCCGCCTTCTGCCGATGGATCTCCATTCGCTCCCGCAGGGATGCCGCCTCAGTGGCCTCCTTCGACTCCTCCAGCTCGCCGACGTCCGGGGGTGGGCGTGGGGGTGGCGTGCCCAGGATTTGCTCCAGGACCCATTTGCCTCGGATCACCGGGGAGGTTCGCGTAGGGTTCGATGTCAGGGTCAGAAAACTGGCATGCGTCAGGATGCCGCCCCGTACGCTGTCGTGGCCCAAGTTGACTCTCTGAAATTCTTTGCCCGTGATGCCCTCTATCTGGTAGTGCCGGGCCAGACGTTCGTTGACGAAGGTATAGTCTGCGTCGAGGAATTCGGTGATGCTTCGGTCCTCGCGCATGATCGAGCCGAAGAAGAGTTCACTCTCGCGCCGCATGGCGTCGCGCAGCTCGTCGTCGAATTCGGGAAAGAGGTCCGGGTCGGGCGTCATGCTGTTCATACCGGCAAACTGCAGCCACTGTCCGGCGAAGTTGAGCACCAAGGCCTCCGCCTTGGGGTCCTGAATCATTCGTTCGACCTGGGCCGCCAAGACCTCGGGCGTGTGTAGCGCACCCGAATCCGAAAGTTCGAAGAGTTCGGCGTCGGGCATGCTGCTCCATAGAAAGTAGGAGAGCCGTGATGCCAGCTCGTAGTCATTCAGCGGTCGCGAGGTCCGGCCGTCGTCGGCACGCGGATCCAACTCCCAACGGTAGAGAAAGTGAGGCGAGGTCAGGATCGCTTGCACGGCGATCGCAATGGATTCCTCGAAGCTCGCCCCCGTCTGGGTGGCGTACTGGGCCAGGTCGACCATTCTCTGAGTCTCGTCTTGGGAGACAGGCCGCCGGTAGGCCCTCTTCGCGAACCGACCCAAGAACTCGCGTGCGGCCTCTATTTCCTCGCCACGTTTCGGGTGGTAGGGGATGACGCGGGTGTGCGTTTCCGGGGGACCTGGCCGTTCGGTTCCGAGTGGACCGACAATGTCGAGATAGTCAACGAACACATTGCGATCGCCATTAAGCTCTGCAATGGGATGACCCTGCTCATTGTAGTTGTTGAGGTATTCCAGTCGGATCTCGTGATCGCCTGCGGGCAGAGTGAGCTTCAAATCGTACATGCCCGGCTTGCCCCGATACGCTTCGATATCGAGGACCTTGATGCGCGTCCCATCGATGGACACCGACAGTTGGGCGGGGCCCGGTCCGGCATGTTGTTCATAGGCCCTGAGGCTGAATCGGTATTCTCCCGATCGATCGAACGATTGCGTTTTGAAAGCCGATCCCTCGCGATAGAACCCCATCACGTTGTTCTCGGCTCGAATATGGTCCTGTACGTCCGGCGGTACCTCGAATCGCTCCAGCTCCAGCCGTACCACCGGGGGCCAGGGCGGTTCCTCAGTCTCAATGGCGGCGTCAACGATCGCTTCGGCGGCTGCCAAATACTTCTCCATCACGATCGGGGAGAGCGACAGCACATCGCCGATGTTGTCGAAACCGTAGCCGACCTCGTCGAGGGGAAAACCTTCCGCCGGTTTGAAGTCGACTCCGATGAGGTCGCGGATGGTGTTGTTGTACTCGGCCCGATTGAGCCGTCGAATGGTCACGCGCCCCGGGCTGGCAATCTCGGCACAGTCAAACTTGGCCAATTCATCGGCAATGAATTCGACCGCCGCAGCGCGTTCTTCTTCGCTGGGCTGGCGCTTCTTGGCAGGGGGCATCTTGCGTTCTGCGAGCATGCCCTTCACGTTTTTCCAGAAGTCCCGTTCTTGAAACAGGGATGGCTCATCGCCAAAGGCATCAAAATTGACATCGTTCTTCTGTCGGTCGACACCGTGACATTCGGTACAGTACCGAACCAGGAAGGGCCTCAGGGCTTCTTCATAAATGTCGGCCGCTCGAAGCTCGGTCCCCCCTGAAAACCAGGCAACGACGCTCAGCAGGCCAATCCCCACCCACGCTGCTTCTGCACAAGGCGACCCGGTCGTAGACTTAAGACGGCTGCGTTGTGATGGATAACTCATTTCGGTAGCACGTTGCCGGTCCCTAACCCTCCAGGGTCCATCCCGGGCGATAGGTGTTGCTGAGCAACTTGTTGGCAGCGCTGTTGTTGGTGACACAGCCGTTCTTGCCGTCGTACTCGAGGGTTTCGCCTACTCGGTAGGCCACCAATCCCAATAGCAATTGCTCGATCATGTTGCCGCTGTATTCGAAATCGCAGGAGGTCTTCAGATCTCCCTTGCAGGCCTTGGTCCATTCCTTGATGAAGTTGCCCAGCGCTGGGATCAGTTTTTCCTTGGGACGCGGCTTGTAGTAAGTCAGGTCGCCGTTCTTACCGAGGGGCAGGATGAGACGCGAATTGAAATCGGCCACCAGGAATCCCTCGGTCCCTTTGAACATCGCCCCATGTCCGATCTTGTTCAGATCGATGAAGCGTTTGGGGGGCGTGGGCATGGCCCCACCCTGGTACCAGTAGACGCGGACGGCGGGCCGCCAATCGTTGGCCGGGTGTTCAAAAGAGGTCTCTAGCTCCACGGGTGTCACCTCGGGATTGAAGGGATCCCCTTCGCCTTTGGCCGACGTGGGCAACTTGGCATCGATTGCGTTCCAGGCCAGATCCATGGTGTGACTGCCCATATCGCCGACCTGTCCGCTACCGAAATCCCAATACATGTTCCACTGCAGGCAGTTCATGCCCGGCCCACCGGAGAAGTAACCGGGATTGTAGGGATGATAGGGGGAGGGCCCCAACCAGAGATCGTAGTTTAGATGCTTGGGCGGCCGGCCCTGGGCCGGCAGATAGCCCGGGCGCCGCAGTTGACGATTGCCCCAGGCCCTGACGTTTCTCAATTCGCCGATCACCCCATCCTTGATCAGCTCTCGCACCCGGTTGAAGTTCGGGATGGCGTGACGTTGCATGCCGACCTGGGTGGCCAGCTTGTGTTTTTTCTTGAGGTACTTCGCACGGAGCAGGCGAGCCTCGGCCACGCAATTGGCCAGGGGCTTCTCACAGTACACGTGCAGATCGCGGTTCAGGGCCCAGCTTGAGATGAAGGCATGGGTATGATCCGGTGTCGCCACCATCACGGCATCGAGGTTCGGCTGCTCCAGACACTCGCGCCAGTCCACGTACTTCTTGGCGTGGGGGAACTTCTCCGCCGCAGAGTCCAGATGCTCCTCGTTGACATCGCAGAGGGCCACCACGTTTTCGTCGGCCAGGGTGCCATGGTAGGCATGCGATCGCCCCCAGGTGCCTATTAGGGCGATGTTCAGCTTGTTACTGGGGGCAGCAGCCCCCCGGAGGGTACCGCTGGGGAGAATAACCAAGCCCGTTCCTGTGGCCACCGCTGATTTGAGGAATTGACGTCGTTGCATGGTGGATGCTCCTTTTACCGTCGTTCAATGATCGCAACTCATTCGGCCCAAAGACAATGTAGGTGAGTATACCAACAAACCCGGCTCCATGGGAAGCTTGGAACTTTGGGCAAGGTTCTGCGGTTTTGCCTGAAAACTCCGTCGTCGGCCCGCCTGCCCCGAGCTTGTCGAGGGGAGAGCGAGCGGTTTTTCGCCTGGCAAAGACGGCGAAGCAGGTGATGTTGGTTTCATCGTCGATGCAGCCGGATGCGGTCAGGCGGCGAAAAACTGAGCTTGGTTGAGGGGGTCCCGTCTCAGCGGGCCATCTGGCGGATCACTGAAGGACCGATGACCACGTCGAAAACAGCGACTTCGTCCATCATCCCCGCGAAAAAACCGCTATCCGCCGAGAGCCCGGTGCCGATGCGCAGGTCGGCCCCGGGCAGCGTATCAACATCGCCCTCTGTCATGCGGTGAAGCGCCCGGCGCTCGCCGTCGATATAGAGCAGCACATCGCTGATGAGGGGCCGGGACGGGTCGGCGGGATCGAGGACCACCGCCAGGTGATGCCACTTGTCGTCGCCGATGAGCAGATCACCGGCCGAGACAAAGCCCGCACCCGTGGATACCCGCAGACGCTGTTCCTCATCGACCTCCACCCGCCAGTAATTCCCGCTGTCCGCTTGACCCCAGGCAATAATAGGCAGGGGGATCTGCGCCGCCGGCGCCTTGATCCAGGCCGTCACCGTGTGAGCCCGCTGGCCCGCCGGCACCAGGCAATTCTCAACGGCCACATAGTCATCCACACCGTCGAATTTCAGTCCGCCGCCCACCTTACCTGGCGCCCACTGGGAACCATCAAATCCCAGCAGGGCACCATCACAGGCGTTCATAGGATCGGACGCCACCAGCCCACTTGATTCATCCAAGGGCCAGCGCGCCATGGGTGTGGGCCGGGCAGTGTCGTGCTGCCACTCTTGTCCCAGCCTGGCCAGATCGCGATTGTTGATGCTGTCGTCGCCGGGCGCGTCGATGTCACAGGCAGGATTCCAATCGGGGCTGTCCGGTACGCTGAGCCAGGCTGCGGACAGTGCGGCCAGATCTCGATGGTCCACGAGTTGATCACCGGTACAGTCCTGGGCCAGGGAGCCATCCTTGGAGAAACGGTAGTTGCGGGTGAAGGCGACCTGTTCGCCCGGCGCCAGGGTGATGATGACGAATTGCTCCGGAGACACATTGTAATCCGTGGACCAGATGCCCACGTAGGCCGAACGAAGGGTGGAGTCGATCACCACGCGTTGGCCGGTGCGGGTCTGTTCCAGGGCAAAGACATCGGGACCGAGATATGCCTCGGGTTTGGTGACCCAGGTCTTGGGCACACCGGAGATGGTGTCGGTATACTGGATGATATTCTCGATGCGGGTTCGGGATGGATTGTCGTCGACCAGAACGGGACCGCCTCGACGACCCGGCGAGGGTTGGAATTCCGGAGGCTTCCACCGCGGGACCTCCGGCGCGGCGCTGAAGTCATAGGGAAACGTGACCCGGTAGTGGGGTCCTACGGGTTGATGCAGAGGGGCCAGAAAGTTGTGTAGATACTGCTCGGTCGTAAATTCTCGCGTACCGGTGTTGACCAGCACATAGTGGAAGGCCAAGCTATCGTTCTTGACGACCAGGTCCACTTCGAGTCGGCAGGCATAGCCGTTGGCCGTGCCCTCGAGCGTTTGCACGAAGCGGGCGCGATCCGGACCCCAAGTCGTCTCCGTCTTTGCCAATTCGACCACCGGGTAAGCGCTGCTGAAGTTGTATGGCGATGCATTGCGCCGCAGGATGCCCACCCCGATCTTCAAGAAGGGATCGCCGTTGCGTCCCTCGTTGTAGCCGGGCGGATCGGGTTGGAAGGCCTCTTGGCCGATATCGAATTCCATGGGCAGGCCTCCGTCAAAACCCAGCGCTCCCCCATTCACGGGTGCATAGCAAAACGTGAGTCCTCCCAGCCTGACCTGGATCACGTTGGCCACGGGAGAGAAGCGCAAGCCCGTGTTCCATCGTTGATTTGGTGCATCGGGGTCACCCACCTCCACCGCCAGATCACCGCTTTCCAGCAGGCGTGTACCGGGAAAGATTGGCGTCGCGGCAAAAACCGGCGCCATGAACATGAGGGTCCCCCAGACAAGAAACAGTGAGCGGCAGGCCGCAGTCATTGTGAATCCTCCTTCAGCTTAGTGGCCATGAAAAAACAAGCCGCTCGAAGCCAGACCGAGTTTTTAGACAGAGTCTTAATAGTAACACATTCTTACAGGGGATTCCGGACGAAGTTTCGGGGCTCTACAGATACGATATCATGTTAGCCGCAACCAGATTTTTGGAAAGGATTCAATTGCCACACGTCCTTGAGATTAAGTGCATTGAATCCTCCGAGAGGGTCGTGGTCGTGAGGTTGGCTAATGCAGGTGGGATTTCGGTAATCGACGGGAGTTTCTTATGAAAACTAGCAGGACGATTATTTATGTGCTAGCGCTAACGTTACTCATTGCCTCACTGTGGGGTTGTGCCAACAGAGAAGATGAGTCTGAGCAACAAACTGACAGAAACTCAGAAACCAGCAGTGAATCGTTGGTGACGGACAGGCGAATCGTTGAGTCGCAGGAGACTACGCCTCAAGCATCACCCTCAAATGCCCCGCCAAAGACTGAACAAGAGGTGGGAAACACTGACAATAGCGTTCCAGAACAGGCCATCTTGGCCCGGCGGAACACGGACCCACCCCAAGAAAGGGAACCCCTTTCCGGTCCCTGGGTGTGTACGCTGACATTAGGGCCGATTGGGGCGTCGCCGGCGGCAGCTCGCCTTCTGCTTCTCCCCGATCCCAACAACTGGACCGACGCCGATGCTTATCCTCTGTATGAAAAGGCGATCGGAGGCCTCGGGCCGGATGTTCCAGTTCAACGCTTGGCGGACTGGCTCAGGATAGACGGTCCGGGATTTCCTGTAGAAGAGGCCATAGAAACCCTGGCTCCCTTCGACTTGCCTCTCGCACAACTAGAGCTGGCCTCCAAGTGCAGCCAATGCGCCTGGCCCAAGGTCAAAGTTGGGGAGATGGTGCCGCATCTCACAGAGTTGCGTCATCTAATCTTTCTCGTTGCGCTAAAGGCACGCATACAGATTGAACAGCGTCGGTTTGCTGAAGCAGCAGCATCGTTGCAGGTCGGCATGGTGCTGGCGTATCATCTGGGCCAGGCCCCACTGGTCATTCAGGGCATGGTGGCCTCGGCCATGGAAAGTGTACTGGGCCGACAACTGAGACAATGGGTCCAGACACCGGGAGGCCCAAGCCTCTATGGGGCGATAGCGGCAATGCCGCCGTCACTCGTTGACATTGACAGGCAGTTCAAGTATGAAGCCGACCACTTGAGTTTCCTCCAGCGACTGATGTACAAACAAACCAAAAAGCAGATATTAGATCCGGCCCAAGCCCGAACCTTGTTTCTGCAGAAAATAGCGAACAGAGGTCTGGCGGCGCTCCAGACCGTCGAAGCGCTGCGCCACTATGCTTCGACTCACCAGGGGAGATTTCCCCAGACATTGGCCGAACTTACCTTGGCCGTCCCGAATGATCCGACCACCGGCCAGCCCTTTGTGTACCGCTTCGAGCAGGGGACAGCCATCATCGAATCGACACCCAAAGAGGCAAGTCCAAGAGAATCGCTCCAGTACATCCTACGGTGGCCCTAGGCTTAGGAACCGCGCATAATGAAATGATCCATTTCTCATCTCATCTTCACGCCATCTTCAGCCGCTTCTCAATCGCCAAAGCCTCCGCAGTAGGACAACTACAACTCTGGTTTCGCTCAATCGGGCGCGACTGAATCTGAAGCAAATCTGACCGATAATGACTCATTGAATGATGCGGGCCTCCTTGCAAATAGAGGCGCCTGGCCTTGTCGATAGGCAGTGGCGCCGCGGACAGACAGTTGCAGTCTTGATTGGGAGAGATGGAAGCGTAGGTTGGCGAAGGACTTTCAAAGTTAAAAGTTTAGGCGCGGCCCCACTGCTGTCCCGGGCAATGGCGGTTTCGTCACAGCATTTTTCTCGTTCTTCTCGTAGCCTGCGGTTAACCCATCAGACGAACGGATGGAACCAGAAGATGCCCTGTGCTATAATCTGTAACAGATTCACGAATGCATCCAGGCGTATGCAATGGCTGAGTTCATGGGCCAGGCTA
>JADFHU010000722.1 GCA_022567055.1 Planctomycetota bacterium | reverse complement strand
GGAAATGCTGGCGGCCAACAGTCCTCGTAGTTCGGCGCAATTAACCATGTCTGAGCAAAAGAGGCAGTCCCAGCGCTGGCCCTGCTCGGCCCTGGCGTTGACCTCCTGCGCAAAGGTGATCGCGGCATGCCGCATGCGCCACTTCCACTTGTATCCGGGCAAGGTGATCACCGTCCAGTCGTGTCGGCTGTGGTGGATCCAACCCTCCAGGAATGCCTGGTGGCTGCCGTCATAGTAGGCTTCAAGTGCCAGAATCTGCATCGCTCAATGCTCATTAGAAAGTCTAAGAGCCCCTACGCAAAATGATCGTCGCACCGAGAGCGAGCGTTTTTGCCTCTGGCAAGGAAGGCGAAGCAGGCCATCCGAGGATGGTCGATGGAGCCTGACGCCGTCCAGAGGGAAAACAAGTCGCTCGAATGCAGACTCATTTTGCGTAGGTGCTCTAAGTTGGCTGACGATCATACGAAAGCCCGATGGGCGTGGCAACCGGGCAGGGCGATCGCACCTTAACGGCAGATTCGTGTGCCTTGCGGCGGAAACGCCACTTGTCGAAGATTCCTACCGTTTAAGTGATCAGTAATCAGTCCCTTCAGTCCGCAGTGATCAGTTTGGGCTGATTACTGATTACTGGTTCCGGCCCTGCGGCAACCGTGCTAGTCCCGTTGACAGCAAGATCATGGGGAGCTAGGGTATGCCTGATTTCAAGTGTCACCCTTTTTGGATGAAGCGCCCATGAGAATATCGTTAGCGTGGCTCAGCGACTATGTCGATGTCGAGGGCTCAGCCGAGGAAACTGCGGAGCGATTGAGCGACCTGGGCTTTCCCTGTGAAGGCATTGAGGTTGGCAGTGACGACACGGTCATCGATGTGGAAGTCACCAGCAACCGGGGAGATTGTCTCGGGCACCTTGGCGTCGCCCGTGAACTGGCTGCGGCCACGGGCAAGGCATTGAGACTCCCTGAGATCGCGTTTCCTGAGATGGACCGAGATGTGTCCGAGCTTGTTTCTGTCCACATCGAAGATCCCAGTTTATGTGCGCGCTACACTGCCCGAGTGATTGAAGCTGTCACCGTTGGGCCTTCGCCTCCGTGGTTGGTGAAACGACTCGAGGCCATAGGCCTCCGCACGGTGAACAACGTGGTCGATGCGACAAACTATGCCTTGATGGAGTCGGGGCATCCTCCCCACGCCTTCGATCTTGCCAAGATCGCCCAGGGCACGATTTCCGTGCGACGGGCCCGTCAGCGTGAATCCCTGGTCAGCATCGATGCTACCCGCTGCGAACTCACGGAGGACATGTTGATCATTGCGGACGGGCAGGGCCCGGTGGCCTTGGCAGGCGTCATGGGTGGTCTCGCCACCGAGGTCTCGGCGGACACGACGACGATCCTGCTGGAAGCGGCGCACTTTGCGCCGACGGTCGTGCGTTTTGCCTCACGGTCAGTTCAGCTGCCCTCGGACGCGGCGTTTCGCTTCGAGCGCCGGGTGGATGTTGAGAACATAGAGTGGGCCTCCCGGCGGACCGCTCAACTGATTACTCAGGTCGCGGGCGGAACGGTGGCATGCGGCGTGGTGGACTGTTATCCCGGCGGTGTGCCCTCGCGCTCTGTGCGATTGAGATTCGCCCGACTGCACACCTTGCTGGGTCTGGTGGTGCCGACGGATGTGGTGGTGACGATACTTGAGCGGCTTGGCTTTAAGCCGCAACTGACCGGAGAAGAGGTCCTGTGCACGATTCCCAGTTGGCGCAACGATATTGACCGGGAGGTCGATTTGATCGAAGAGGTGGCCCGCTCCTACGGGTATGACAGGATACCCATCGAACCGCAATTGAAGATCGAGGTGACACCTGTAGACGCACGTCAAAAACGGCAGGAGAGGGTGACGCAACGTCTAAATGCCCATGGGTACTTCGAGACAGTCAATGTGGATTTTGTCGATGATGTGACGGCCGGTCTGTTTTCGGTGTCCTCCACCTGTTTGGCGGTGAGAGACACGTCCCGCAAGAGTGCCAACAAGCTGCGGCAACTCCTCTTGGGTTCCCTTCTCCAGGTGCTAAGAACCAACGTGAATGCCAAGACTCTGCCCTGTCGCGTCTTTGAACTGGCCAGTACCTTCGTGCCGTCCGGTGCGGAGGGGGCGTTGCCGGAGGAGCGGACCAAAGTGGCGCTGGTCGCGGACGAGGACTTTCGGGCCTTGCGCGGCGCCGTTGAAGGCGTGGTGGACACGGTGACTGGAGGCCATCGTGTCGCCTTTGAGCCTGCGGCGTTTCCTTGGGCCGGCGTCGGGGCACAGATCAAGGTGAATGATCAATGCGTGGGTGTGGCCGGCGTTTTCTCTGAAGAGGTCACCGCCAAAATGGACATCAAGAACCTCAGGCCGGTGGGGGCCGAGTTGGATTTGGAGTTGCTCGCCGCCCTGGCGCGTGACACCGACTCACTGCAGCCGATTCCGCGTTTTCCGGGGATCGAGCGCGACCTCTCGGTTCTGGTGGACGAACAAGTGGCGTGGGCCGACATCGACACCGCCGTTTGGAGCGAGGCGCCGGAGGCGTTGACAGGACTCGAGTTTGTGGAAATCTACCGGGGTAAAGGCATACCCTCGGGCCACAAGAGCGTGACACTGTCACTGCGGTTTCGCGATCGGGACGGCACCTTGACCCATGACGTCGTTGATCGTTTCCAGTCCGCCATTGTGCAACGTCTGACGGGAACACTGGGTGCGCAGTTACGCACGCTCTAAGAGGGTGTTTCAAAAGTTGCTCTGGCTTCGCCCCGCTGCAAAGCCCCATGGCTTTGTCGGCCTGCATCGACGATAGAACCAACATCGCCTGCTTCGGCCTTCGTGCCCTGGGGCTTTTCGCTCGGGCTCGGGCCGACGATCAACTTTTGAAACACCCTCTAAGACCGAGCGAAGCTTGTCCAAGCCGTAGCGATACCGACTCTGGACCGTATTGATCGAAATGCCGAGTGCCTGGGCTATTTCCCGAAACCGCATCTCCTGATGCAGATGCAGCACAATAATCTCCCGCTGCTCGTAAGGAAGACGCCCAAGCAAGGCCTGCAGGTGTCCGGCTTCCTCCTCACCGACAGCAGCATTGAGGGGTCCGTCCGAATCGCAATCCACTGC
>JADFHU010000089.1 GCA_022567055.1 Planctomycetota bacterium | reverse complement strand
TGCCTCGGGGACGCTGTGGACAGAATTTGCCGACAAAGGAGGACGGGACTCCTGGTGGGGATTCCCGGAAGAACGGGAAAGATTGCTCGGTTTTATCGAGCAAAAGAGAATCGAGGGGGTCGTGCTGATCTCGGCGGACCGACATCGGTCGGAAGTCTTCAAGATTGTCCGGCCCAACGGGTATGCATTTTACGAGTTTGAAAGTTCCAAGCTCACCAACGACCATACGCATGGGCCAAACAAGAAGTCTCTCATCAGCTACAATGAGGGCAACTTCTTCGGACTGTTGACCTTCGATTTTACCCTGGACGATCCTGCCGTGACCTTTCGCTGCATCACCACCGACGATGAAGAAACGCAACAATTCACGGTGTATCGCAGTGATTTGTCCTACTAGATCCTACGTAGTTTCCCGAGGGGAAAAATGGGAGGCGTATCCCCGTTCTGTATGTTATACTTTTACCGATGTCTAACTTAAACCAACCCACTTGGAGGCATTCGGCCATGAGACTCATGTCTGCTCTCTTGATCACCTCGCTTATCCTCTCGATGCTCACCGCCCTAGGCGCCGCCCCAAACGGCTCCGAATTCGAACGGTCTTCTTCCCTGGCCTTGTTTGACGAGAGGATCCTGCCGATCTTCCGGGCATCCGAGCCTTCTAGCTGTGTGCAATGTCATCTGGCCTCGGTCGATCTCAAGGACTACATCCTGCCCTCGGAAGAGCAGACATTCGTCTCCCTGCGCGATCAGGGACTGATTGATCCTGCGGCCCCCGAGAAATCGAAGATCCTGAAATTGATCCAGATGGGGACGCAAGATCCCGATGAAGGGGCACGATTGATTCATGAGCAGATGCGCCGGGCCGAGTATGCGGCCTTCGCGGCTTGGATCGAGGCCTGCTGTAAAGAGCCCCGGCTGATGGCATTGCCGTGCCTTGAAGGTCACGAGGAGGCGCGACCTGCCAAACCCGATGCCGTGATCCGGCATGCCCGCAAGGACCGGGTGCTGGACTCCTTCGTACGAAACGTGTGGTCACAACGGATGCGCTGCTTCCCCTGCCACGCGCACCACGAGATCGACGAGACCAACCCCCGCCACAAGAACGCTATCAAAAAGCTGGGGGAATTCAGGATTCAGTACGGCGAGGAGATGTTTGAGCGGCTCAATATCTTTCGGGAAACACCCGAGGCGAGCATGGCGTATCTGATCTCCAGCAGTCGCAATACACCCGATGACCGACTGCCTCTGATCAACTTGGAGAATCCAGGCCAGAGCCTGATCGTATTGAAGCCGACCTCCAAGTTGCCGGCCAAGCTGGAAGACGGGACCCATGCGGCGCCCTCATTGGTGGACCCGGTGTCACATATGGGCGGACTGAAGATGCATCTCAACGACGCCTCTTACAAGTCCTTCATCGCCTGGATTCAGGACTACGCCAGGGTCGTCGGCGATCGCTACGACAGCGCGGCAGAGCTTCCGGCCGACAACCTCTATCCCTCCAAGCAGGTCCTCAGGGTCATGGATACCCCTGCAGACTGGGCCACAGGCACGGCCGTGCAGTTCTTCGTCCACGCCTGGGACGCCGATGAGCAAGGGTGGAGAAAAGAGGCAGCCGCCTTTACCCAGGGCACGGTGAACCCGCGTCACAGGGTGGTGGGCCCTCTCTTCTTGCTGGCAGGGAAGCAGTCCGAAGCGTCCATGCATTGGGATGGCGAAAACGCCAAGCTCCCAGCAGGGAGGTACCTGGTCAAGGCCTTCGTCGACGCTCATCACCGTCTCGCCACCGACCCCACCGCCTACTTGGACGATACCGACTTCTATGGTCGCGTCGAAGTGCCGGATGCTCAGTGGCGCGAAACCTTCAAGCTGGCCGAATCGATCTCCGGTGCGGATTTCGTAAGGGATTAGGCCAAATCATAGGCCCCTGACAAAGTCCTCCCAGCGACCGGACTTGGGCAGGCGATTGTCGGAGATGTGGAAAGAGGCAAACTGTGGGATCGCAAAAGCGCCACCTTGCCGCAAGGCAAGGCGGGTACTTGACCAGGGCGATTCTTGACTTCGAGCACCGCCTCGCCACCGACCCCGTCGCGCCCTTTGACAGCGCAGACTTCTACGCTCAGGTCGAACTCAAACACGCCTGTTGGCGCGGGGGCTTTCGTCAGGCCGTCACCCTCTCCCGGGAACGCTTTCCCGGGGCGTAAGGGCCCATTCACGGTTGAGCGGACCCAAAGCGCTCAAGTCCACGCGAGCCAAGGAAAGAATAGGAACAAACCCATTTGACGTTGCATGACCTATTTCAATCAGTGCTGATCCAACCATGTTAAGATTGAGAGAATTCAAACTCCCACTAGAGCATGCCGAAGAAGCCCTCAGGGCAGGCATCCTCGAGCGTTTGGAGATTCCCGAAGGAGATTTGATCCGTATTATCATCTTCCGCCGCGCCGTCGATGCGCGCCGATTGAATGCCATACTGTTCGTCTACACCCTGGATCTGGAGTTGCGTCAGGAAGCGGAAACACTCAAGCGTTTCGAAAAAGACCGCAACGTCGATGTCGCTCCTGACCTCCGCTATAAGTTCGTCGCCCGTGCGTCAGCCAATAGTGGACTGAGACCCGTTGTGATTGGCATGGGCCCTGCTGGCCTGTTCGCCGGCCTGATTCTGGCTCAGTCGGGATTTGGACCTCTGATCCTCGAGCGGGGCAAGGAAGTTCGCGAGCGCACCAAGGACACCTTTGGCTTCTGGCGCAAGGGCATCCTGAATCCGGAATCCAACGTGCAGTTCGGCGAAGGGGGAGCCGGGACTTTTTCTGATGGCAAGCTGCACAGCCAGATCAAGGATCGCAAGCCTTACGCGCGCAAGGTGCTGAGCGAGCTTGTCAAGGCCGGTGCCCCCGCAGAGATTCTCTACGTCAGCAAGCCCCACATTGGAACCTTTCGTCTGGTCAGCGTGGTCGAGAAGATGCGGGCGACCATTCAGGCCCTCGGCGGCGAAATTCGCTTCGAGAACCGGGTCGACGACATCGAGATCGACGACGGCCAAGTGCGGGGCGTCAATTTGGCCAATGGCGAGCATATCGCCACAGACCATCTGGTACTGGCGATCGGACATAGCGCCCGAGACACCTTTGCGATGCTGCACCGGCGTGGCGTGCATCTCGAAGCCAAGGCCTTCTCGATTGGCTTTCGCATCGAGCACCCCCAGTCGCTGATCGATCGCGACCGCTACGGTTCTCATGCCGGCAATCCCCTGCTCAGCGCGGCCGACTACAAGCTAGTCCATCACGCCAGCAATGGTCGCTCGGTCTACAGCTTCTGCATGTGTCCCGGCGGCACGGTGGTGGCGGCGGCCTCCGAGCCCGGGCGGGTCGTGACCAACGGCATGAGCCAGCATTCGCGGAAGGAACGCAATGCCAACAGTGGTATCGTGGTGGGAATCACCCCGGAAGTGGACTACCCCGACGGGCCCCTGGCCGGAATAGCCTTCCAGCGTCATTGGGAAACCCGTGCCTTCGAGCTGGGCGGCAGCCATTACCATGCTCCAGGGCAACTGATCGGCGACTTTATCGCCCAGCGGCCGTCAAGCAAATTCGGCTCGGTCGTCCCTTCGTATACGCCGGGCGTAAAGCTCGGTGATCTCAGCCAGGCCCTGCCAAGGTTCGCAATCGAGGCGATACGCGAGGCGCTTCCCGTTTTTGCCCGCAAGATAAAACACTATGATCTGCCTGACGGCATTCTGACAGGGGTCGAAACCCGCACCTCGTCACCGGTTCGCATCAAACGCCATGCCGACACCCTGCAGAGCATGAACGTCAAAGGCCTCTATCCGACGGGAGAAGGTGCGGGCTATGCCGGCGGCATCCTCTCGGCCGCCGTCGACGGAATCAAAGTAGCCGAGGCGATTGCACTGAACACTACGACTTGAGGCAACCGCACTAGATCACCTGCCCGTGACCAGCTCCTCCCGGACGCCGGGCTTCGGCTGGCGTTTGATCAACAGGCGTTTGTCAGAGATATCGAAGATGGTGGCGCGGGGTCGAATCCGCTTGCCCTCCCGCCCCGTGAGTTTGTCGCCCAGATCGTCCCGCATCTTCTCAGCCAGCGCGTCGATACGTGCCACCCCTCTGGGTGTCGATCCAGGATGTTGTGCATTTCGCCGGGATCGGTCTTCAAGTTGAAGAGGGCCTTGGGGGTTTCCGTGACCCGATAACCGTGGCGACTGGCGATGCCGGCTAGGCCGCTGGAGGTGATGGACATGGGTTTGAGGTTGCCATGATTGGAGGGAAAGCCATGGCGTCCCGGCTCCGCGGCGGTCGTCAAGTACTGATGGGGAAAGTGGAGCTTGTAGTCACCATAGCGCACGGCCTGCAGTTCGGGTCCGGCGTAGAAGTAGTACGCTTCGTGCGGACTCCGTGCACCGGGCACGCCCATCAGCAGCGGCTCGATATTGCGGCCGTCGATGGGACGATCGTCGCGCAGGGACACACCAATCATCTGGGCAATCGTCGGCAATAGGTCCATGGAGGAGACCATCTCGGAACAGACGGTGCCGGCGGGTATCTTCTTGGTCCAGCGCATGATGCAAGGCGTTCGAAACCCGCCTTCAAAGGTGGTCAGCTTTCCTTCGCGCAGCGGTTCCACATGGCCGGCGTGTTCGCCGTAGGAGAGGAAGGGTCCGTTGTCGCTGAAGAAGATGATCAAGGTCTTCTCGCTCAGCCCCTGCCGATCGATGGCCTTGACGATTTCGCCCACGGACCAGTCGATTTCCTGAATGACATCGCCGTAGAGGCCCAGCTTGCTCGAACCCTGAAAACGCTCGGTGGCAAAGATGGGGACATGCGGCATGATATGCGGGACATAGAGGAAGAAGGGACGGTCCTTGTTCCGTTCGATGAAATCGACACTCTTTTCCGTCAGTCTGCGGGTAAAGAGACTCTGATCCGGGTCGTATGCGATCACCGTTTCATTCTCGTAGAGCGGTAGCGGCGGCATATCGGCCACCACCGGATGATACTTGCTGTTGTCATTGGAATAGGGAATACCAAAGAACTCATCGAAGCCCTGCCGCGTCGGGAAGAACTCGACAACCGTGCCCAGGTGCCACTTGCCGTAGCAGGCCGTGGCATAGCCTTGGGTCTTGAGTACCTCCGGCAGCAGCACCTCATCGGGATGGAGGCCCTCACGGCTGGTATGGTTCAAGGCCCCGAACATGGAGACACGATTGGGATAGCATCCTGTCATCAGAGCCGCCCGGCTGGCCGTGCAGACGCTGGCGGCGACATAGAAATCGGTAAAACGCCGGCCGTCACGGGCCAGACGGTCGAGATGGGGCGTCTGGAAGCCCTTGGCCCCGAAGACGCCCACGTCACTGTATCCCTGGTCATCGGTCACGATCAAGACGATGTTGGGAAGACTCGCCGCAGCACTACTCGCACTCACGCAGAGCATTGCGATCCACACGAACAGATTTGAGGTCATTCGCATCTCGAGGCTTTGTCGGAAAACTCCGTCGTCGGCCCGAGAGCGAGCCATTTTTTCGCCTGGCAAAGACGGCGAAGCAGGCGATGTTTGTTCTATCGTCGATGCAGCCGGATGCGGCCAGGCGGAAAAAGGGCCGCTCGAAGCCAGATCGAGTTTTCCGACACAGCCTACCACCACCCGCGAAACAGCAGCATCACAAACCGAAATTATTCCGGTTCAGGGAAGGGCTATTGTTGCTTGACAGGAACCTGTATGAATGATACCGATGCTCCCCCAAGTGGTCCCGACCCAATGTGTCCCTGGACCATGATTACCGTCTAAGGAGGTTGAAGTATGGGGATACTTGATAGATTAAGAAAGTGGCTCGAAATAGAGATAGGTCCTGATGTAGAAGCAGAGGAAGAGAATTCTGATACAGAGGTTACAGAAGAGGACGTGAAGAAAAGCGCGGAAAACCGAGGGGATAGACGGGCTGCCGGACCAACACGAGTGAACGTCGAAAAAATACAAAAGCGTAAACGAAGGAAACGACGTTGAAAAACCGAAAGGCAAGCCAACTCCGGTTCAACCATGAGTTGCAGTCGGACGCCTTCGGCGGTCCGCTGCAAACTCTTATTCGTTATCTACCAGATTTGTACAACTCAGCAAACTTTTCCAACTCATCGCGTAAACCGGCAAGTTCATGTTCAGCCAGCAACTTCATTACGCGTGTGTCTTGCGACAATTCATAGATACGATCGTATGTCAGTTCTGATTTGCTTAGGATGATCTCCAAGCTGATCAAGCCGTCATGAAAGTTGGCCTTGAAGTTTTCGGGAATTTCCCTCAACCTCTTTTTTCTGCGCGCCGAACTGGACTTCCAGCGGTCCCAAATATCAACGCCAGCCGACACCGTCGCTCCGATCGCAGTAACCCCTGCCACCAATATCATCAGGTCCTTTTGATCTGAAACATAATAGTGCGACACTACCAAAATGGCAGTCGAGAATACGAAGATACATGTCACGGTGGGCTTCAGCATATTTGCGGTTGAAAGCACGCCTACCCCAAGAACTACTCGGTCTTACAGAAAAAGATACAAAGCCGGATGGATGATATCAATAGAAACCCCTACGACCCGGGAGGGTGGAGGAGAGAGAGTCGCAGGGGACCTAGAATCTATGGGAGGAAGAAAGCGGTCCCTCGAGGAGGAAGCTCCTGCAATGACAAGCTGGCAAGGGACCGCTCTGAAAAAGAACCAATTGGCGCTGGCTTTCGCATTTAGGGATCGGCAAGAAATAAGTTGGACAATTTGGGGTCCAAGTGTGCTCCATATTTGGTCGCGCCCGATTGAGCGAAACCACAGGCGTAGCTGTCCTACGTCGCGGATTTGGCGATTGAGAAGCGATCAAAGATGGGGTGCAATTGGGCATTCAAAAGTCCAAGTTATTTCTTGTCGTTCCCTAGGCTCGAATGGCGGACTTAAATGCGAACAAAGATTCTTTGGCGATATATCCACCTGCAGATCATCCAAAAACCTATTCCCATCGGCGTGGCCTCGAGCATGGGTTATTGATAAGACATTTGATTGCCACCGATAGGTGAGATTATACCGTTGGGGTGTATCACGCATCAAGGGGAAATGAACCCAGAGGCCGCGTAGGGTGTAAAAACCCATCCGTGGATAAGTCACCGGACTTGCAGGAGTTATGTGGTATTAATTTTTGAACTGCACGACGACTAACAGTGTGCTTTCTACTCGGGGAGAACCCTTGGTGTTGGATGCTCCACCCATCCGGCCTGTCGTTGGCCGGATCCGGGTCGCCCGGCGTCACCCAAGTCTTCGCGGGCCCTGTCGGCCCAAGTCAGGAGTTTTTTGACAATGTCTGAGTGTTTGGCAGACACATCGTGCTTCTCCTGCAAATCTCGATCCAGATTGATCAAGAATTGGCCTCGTCTTTGTGTGCGATTCTCCCGAGACCTCGGTTTGCTGTTCAGTGCAAGGTGTAGTTTCCAAGAGCCCATTCGAATCGCTTGCAGTTGATCCACCATATAGTAGTAGAATACTTCATAGGTGGACTTGGCACCTGGTTGGCCTCTCCAAAGAGCCCAGGCATTGTGACCATCAATCACTCGATCCTGGGGTAACGTGCCGCCGGCTAGGTGAGTAAATGTCGGCAGTATGTCCATCATGGTGCAGAGTTCGTGACAGGTTCCGCCCGCTGGAATCATTCCAGGCCACCGAATGATACAGGGCACACGCATGCCGCCCTCACTGGTCGTATAGCCAGTTCCTCCTAAGGGCCTGTTGCTGCCGCCATGCCCCAAGGGCGCTCCATTGTCGGAAACCAGTACGACCAGGGTGCGATCGTCGAGATTCAGGTCTCGAATCGCATTCAGTATCTCGCCTACCGACCAATCAATCTCTGCGATGCTATCACCCCAAGGTCCGTTTGCGGATTCTCCAGCGAAACGTGCATCAACCACCGGTCTCCGCATGCTGCCCGGTAGGTGGTGCGGGAAATACAAGAAGAACGGACGCCCCCGGTTTCTTTTCAGAAATCGGATAGCTTCTGCCACGTAACGTCTTGTGGTCGTCGATAGATCAACGGGGGCCTCAATCACTCGTTCATTATACAGCAGAGGCACTGGTGGCCAGTCTCGACCCGGCCTTGGATACATATCCTCGCTGTAGGGAATGCCAAGGAAAGTATCGAAGCCATGACGCGTGGGCAAGAACTCAATCTGATCGCCTAAATGCCACTTACCGATACAGGCCGTTGCATAGCCTTGCTGTTGCAGGATCTCGGCAAGGGTCACTTCATTGGGATTTAGACCCTTGGCCGCAACGGGTCGCAACACCCAGCCGTTCTTGTCGGACACATGCATACCGACCCGCTGAGCATAGCAACCGGTCATGAGACTTGCGCGAGACGGCGTGCACACGCCACTGGAGGAATAGAAACTGGTGAAACGCAGGCCCTCTCTTGCCATCTGATCGATTTCCAGAGTCCGATTAGCTCGAGAACCATAGCACCCCAAGTCACCGTAGCCTAGGTTGTCGACTAAGATGATGATGAAATTGGGCCTTTCTCGCAGGGCATGCTCCTCTGGGCCGACGATACTATAGGCATGGCCAACCAAAATATGCAAACCTATCAAGCCCAACATTAGCCAACTTCGAGACGAGTGAGGAATCATGGACCTGTCCCTACCGAAAACTCCGTCCTTGTTGATGTGCAAGGACTTACTATATTGCTTGCCCCCGGATATTCCCATAGAATTCATACTTACTCGGTATGCAGGAAGCTTACATAAGTCGTTGGCATCAAACAAGCTCGAATGTTTGAGTAGGGCACGTATTTTCTTGGAGATACAAATGATTCGTCAAAGATGGATTCTTGCGAGCACTTCTGTGTTAGCCTTTCTGGTTTTGTCATCGGTCTGCAAGCTCACGGGTGCTGAGAGAATCGACGTTCGGATAACGCATGGACCTATTCTGGGGCGGCTCAGCGCCGATGGCGTCGGGATCTGGGTTCGGACTTCGCGGCCAAGCGCCTTTCGCGTACGGTATGGACACTCACCGCAAACACTCGACTCGTTATTCGAGGGAGTCGACACTACGCTGAGCAGCGACAATACAGGTTGGGCCTGGATCAAGGGTCTGAGATCCGACACCGAGTATTACTATCAAGTCGAGACGTCGACCGGAAAAACCTCCGATGTGCTAGGCGGGTCATTTCGCACCTTGCCTGCCGCCGAGGACACCCGTCACGAACGGCACAATCCGAGAGGGCTTTTCAATTTCAGCTTCGAGTTTGCCTGCGGCAACAAACCGCAGTTTTCCGACGACGGTACTCCGCCGCGCCCGACATACGTCACGATGCTGCGAGAACTAGAAAACGAAATCGATTTCGCAATCCTCAACGGCGACTGGATGTACGAAGTCCGCCGAGACTACTCAGTCGATGCGTGGCGGCAGCAAGTGGGGATCACGCCGACTGACACGCCGCGCCTGGTCCGCTTGGCTCCGGATATCGTCGGCGTCTGGGAGAATTACAAGTACTACCTGGATACCGACCGGAATCTGGCAACGTGGCATCGGGAGATCCCTTCATTCTTCACCTTCGACGATCACGAGATCCTGAACGACATCACCGGCACGGGCGAGATCGGGTACCGCAACGCGCGGACCCTGTTCCGCGATGTCGGCATCGAGGCATGGTACCACTATCTGGGCTGGAGCAGTTTCCCGGAGTTCACACAGGGGATCTGGTTCGGACAGGCCAAACTGCAAGCCGGCAGCGATGTGCTGATCGACACTGCGGCGGATTTCTCGCAACTGGATCTGTCTCAAGCATCGAATCTGCACGTCCACTGGGGCCCGAATGCGGGGCAAGGCGACGCCAATGCCGGCGTCTACGAGCTGATCGAAGTCCTGGATCGGCATCGGGTGCGCATCCGGCCCGCCGCGCAGGCCGACTCGACCCCGCCTTACTCCATCGGTCGTCGCAACTACTGGCGCAAGCGTGTTTCCAACTGCGATTTCTTCTTCGTCGATACGCGGTCCGAGCGCACGCTCCACGACAAAATGAACCCGTCCAAGCCGGGTGTGTCCATGCTCGGACGAAACCAAAAGCACTGGCTGATCGACCAGATGCGTGCCAGCGATGGCGATTTCCTGTTCGTCGTCTCGACGGTCAACTTCATGATTCCTCACGTCGATCCCAAGGGCCGCTCGAACAAAGACGAGGCGTGGACGTCGTTTCTGGAAGAACGCGAAGAGTTGATCGACTTCTGGGACGGTCTGAACAAGCCGGTCTTTGTGCTGACCGGCGACCTGCACAACAGCTTTGCCATCCGCATCACCGATCGCGTGTGGGAATTCGCTTCCGGGCCGCACAGTTCGACGAACCATTCGGCTCCGCACGAAGGCAACCGTCCGCCGAACGGTCCGTTCCAGTCGGGGCCGCGCCGCTGCGACATCCGCTGGTCCAGCTATGTGCTGGGCGATTTGGGCCGCACAGCGCGATTGCCGCACTACTGCGTCGTCCAAGTGAATAACGTAGTCCGTAACCCCGGCGTTTCGGACGGACAAGATCGCTGGATCGCATTTCCTCGTCCCCATGTGATCTTTCGATACTACGAAGGCCACACCGGCCGATTGGCCTATGCGGAATCGATTTTTGTGGAAAAATGAATTTGAGCCGCAACAATGGCCCAGGCCCGCTGGCGGAGCATCGCACGTCGATTGGACGCGATCCGGTCGAACCGACGCATGTCAACGCGGCGAAACAAACGGGTAATGGAAGGCATGCTCTATACTTCGGAATTCACGGCGTGAATGAGGGCATTGATATAGCCGTAACCGAAAGCAAACGCCTGAAGCTTCCCCGGATCGTCGCGATGACTCGGCATATGGTCGGGGCAGAAGGCACCGGAGAACTGAAGGTCCCTCAGCATTCTCATGATCTCGAGAAAATCCATCTCTCCTTCGTCGGGAAAGACTTCCGAAAAATCGTGTAGTCCTCCGCGTATGTTTCGCATATGGATCTGGTGTATTTTCCCCCGTTTGCCCAGGTGTTCGACAATGGGGAGGACTTCTCTGTTGGGGTTCTTCAGCCCCTCGGCAACCGTTCCCAGACACAACTGAAATCCGTTGTAAGGACTTTCGACGATCGATTCGTAGCGTTTGATTCCGTCAAAGACCGACGGCGAATCCCAGTTGTCGGCACCTTGATAGCCGAATGGAAGTCCGGGCGGATCATAGGGATGGCAGGCCATTCTGACGTCGTATTCCCTGGCCACGGGTATGATGTTTTCAAGAAAATAGGTGATCCGTTCCCAGTAATCTTCGGAAGCGACCCTGCCCGATTTTCCCACGGGCAAATCTCTCCAGTTGTCTTCGAGCTTGAACCCGGCATAGGTAACGCCGCCTCGACCGGCCACTCGCCGGTTTCGCCTTATGGGTATCGCTCTCCAATGATAGGTGATGACTTTAACGTCCACCCGGGAGGCCTTGCGGATATTCTCCATGATCGTTTCAAGGCTTCGATCGCGCTCCGGGCCCTTTCTCAGCCTGATATAGTCATCCTCCATTCTTATGGCTTCGAAAATGACTCCATACTTGTCGCAGTTGTCTTTCATCCTCTTCAGATCATCGAGATTCCAGGCGCCATCGTCAGAACGCTTTTTTACTTTTGCGGTCAGATGCTTCACACCGTAGCGCAAATTGTATTCCAGGTTTTCCTTCGCCGTGATATCGGCCCCCCGACCCCCCGCAACGCTATGGTAGTCGCCGCCAACGTGCATGAGCGTATTCTTCCTGGGGACCTGCGCCACTTGCGCCGAAACAGATCCGAGGTCTACAGAAGCGCCAACACCGACGCC
>JADFHU010000721.1 GCA_022567055.1 Planctomycetota bacterium | reverse complement strand
GCCATGCACATAGAAGGTCAAGGCCTTGACGTTGGACCGCGTCCAGTCCTGGGCCCCATCGAAGGTGCGGGTGGCCTCGGATATTGCCGCGCCGCCGGTATTGTCATAGGACAGGGGCAGTGATTGGTCGCTGTCATCATGGGTGACGTCCTTCTCCGTCGCACCGGCGTCGTCGCCCGCGAGTGAACCATTGGCCTCATCTTCAAAACCATCGACCCAGGCGCCCCATACGGCGACACTCGCGTCGTCCACGCTGTCCTCATAGCTTTCCATGTCGTCCACGGTAAGGAAGGCGTTGGTGCCAAAGCTCCATACCAGCCCGGCCAATGAGGGATCGTCGACTTCATCGATACGCCAGAAGTATTCCTGGCCCAATTCAAGACCCTCCGGCTCATAGCCGGTCTCGGTTGTGGTGTTCACCAGGGCCAGATCCTCCTCGTCCGTTCCGAAGTAGACCTTGTGTGAGCCTGCCCCGCGTCCGGCACGCCATTCCAACGCCAGGCCATCCACGTCTACGACGTCTCCTGGTTCGGGCATGGGATCCATGGCACGTACGGGTACGTAGAGAATACGCACGGCACTGAGACCGAACTGGTCGTTAAGGCCGGAGAAATTGCTCTTGGCGGTGAGGCGTAGCGCCGTGGCGACCACGTCCTTGAGATCCAAGGTATCGGTCGGCCCGGTGGGCTCACCCGGGGCTTGATTGAGGCTCACGGTATCCAGTTCGACATAGGTCTCCCCGTAGTCGGTGGAATACTCGATGAGTGTTTCATGGAAGCCGAAGCCGAGGTCCAGCTCAATATCTTCATTGTAATTCCAGATCATGATTTCAGAAAGTTGGTAGGGCTCGTCGAAGGTGTACTGAATCCAGGCCCCGTTCGCGTCGTCTGGGCTTTCAAAGGCACTGAGCCACATAGCCTCAGCCTCTATGGAATGCTCATCACCGTCGAGTCCGTCGAAGACGGTCGCATCCGGCCACGAATTCTCTTCCGAACTGGAGGCGATCACCTCTTCGATCTGTCCCTCTTCAGGATCCAAGGCAAAGGCAAACGGTTCAACCGTGAAGCTCCAGGTGTTGCCGGGCCAGGGACTGTTGGGGTCTGCCTCATTGGCTTCATCAACGCGCCAGAAGTATTCCTGACCCCAATCGAGAATGCCATCAGGGACATAGGTGGTGTCGGTTTGGTCAAGGCCGACGAGCAGTGCACTGTCCATGTCTGCCTCGTTGACCTCATTGAAGTCGGTCCCGAAGTAGACAGAGTGCGTCACGGCAAAGGCGCCTGGATTCCAGCTCAGTTCGGGTTCCCTCTCGACAAAGTCCGAGCCATTGCCGGGCTCTGCACCACCTGCCTTTGCTGAAGGAACGCCCGCACCAAAAATAGCTACTTGCGGCATCTCTGCTTCGTCAAGGACCCTGTTCCACATCGCGAACATGTCAATCTGACCGTCGAGATCCGGGAACCACCCATCTCCCTCGTCTTCCTTGATACTGGTATTGCGGTGGGAACCGAGGCGCAAACCGTAGTTTAGCGCATCATTCCAGCCAGAATCTCCATTGAAACCCCAGTCAAGCCCTCCTTCGCCAAATTGGTCTGCCGTACCGTCTGCAACGGAGTAAAAAGTGTAGGTATCATTCTCAGCCGAATAGGTGATGATGGCCAGATGAAGATCTCCATTGTTAAATCCTGCCCCGCTCCCCCCGGCTTCAGTAACGTCTATCCACCAGTGGTCTATGACTTGGCCGTCACCGTTCCCACCCAATGACATGTCACCGGTTCCAAAACCTGCCTCAGGACCGATGGAAACGAAAAGGCCGTCCTCCATCACGCTGGCATAGGCAATGGCAATGGTGAAATCGCTCTCCGCATTCTTCAGCGGATTAACCTCACCGAAGCCCCCAAGGGTGCCGATGTCCGCATAGTCCCCATCGCCGTCGAGCCACAGAAGGCCGTCCGCAATAGAGGCGTCACCGCTGAGGACAGCGTCGTGGCCATTGCCGCTGCCATCGATGAGGTCCTCAAAGTTGTGCAGGACCACCAGGCCCTCATTGAGATCCGCATAGACCATACTCCCAGCACAACTCAGCGCCAGGACCAGAAGAGACATCGGAACATTCAGTTTTCTATTCATCGTAACCTCCTTCAGAAATAGTACATCGTTTACTGAATACACCCAGTTGCGGGCACATTAATAATAGCTCATATCACCGGTCGCTAGCCAGCCGCTGCCGGTCCCGCCCCATTCATCCACATATCTGTCCTCCATGGTAGGGAGATTCGATTCCGGCTTGATATTCCTCCATTCGATATGACCGTCGCCAAACAACTGACTACGACCGGTCGCCTGCGGATTTGGGGATTTGTCCAGGCCCACGGGGCTGGCATAGTTTGTCTCATTCCAGGACCAGCCGTTCCGACCGTGGTTGTAACGATAGGCCCCATCGCTGACATCGAGATTCAAAATCTCTGCCATGAGGAGTTGTCTGGCGTTCAAGGTCTTTCCCGTCAGATCTCGCTTGGCAGTTATCGCACACTCGCTGTCGTCCAACAGGTCCGCCCGTCCGAAATAGCTGTAGGCGATCTCGACGAAATCGTGATTAGGCCAGTTGATTACTTTGACCCACTCCTGCATGAAATCACCACTGCAGCTTGGGCACGTGATCATGTCGGTTGCGACGCCGGTTTCTGGGTAGTTTTTGTCGAAGGCCGAGATGTACGGATTGATCGCTTCGATATTCCACATCGTGGTGCCTTCTTTTTCCTGTGGCCCGTTGTTGATGTAGTGAGGATAGGGTTGTCCTCCCCATTTATAGACCATTGACATCAACCTGTCATCGTTGTCCATACCGTACATGACGACGGCCTGCCCCCATTGTTTGAGTCGGTTTCCGCAACTGATCCGTCTGGCCGCCTCTCTCGCCTTGCGCAGTCCGGGCATCAGCACGCCCATGAGCACGGCAATAATGGCGATGACGACCAAGAGTTCGATGAGTGTAAAAGCCCTGCTTCTAGCCATCCTTATGCCCCTTAACAGAACCTAAGTAACCATCCGTAAGTTTCATCGCGGCAACGCTCCGCTGCTGCTACTTTCGTAGCCAACCAGGCGTGTACGAAAAAAGACCAAGTACGGAAAACACTTTT
>JADFHU010000088.1 GCA_022567055.1 Planctomycetota bacterium | reverse complement strand
CTTAGCATCCTGGATGTTGATCTCGACGGGATCATGTTCAAATCCGACAGCGATGTATACGACCCTGTTGAAGCATATTGCCGATAATGAAGTCGCCAACCGGCCCGGGCGGATTGAACCACGTGTGCTGAAACGTCGACGACATCGTTACCCTCTGATGAAGCGTCCACGCCACGAGTTGCAAGCGGAACTTGGCAAAACATAAACACTCACGTGTGAACGTTTGACAGGCAGTTGTGATCTTACTATTTGGCTCATCTGTACAGGCGACGGCGAGTCACTAGATGAGCGTCTGTCCCCAGGTATCTGGTTCTGATATTATGTTACTCTATTGCATCTGTGAGTGGACACAGCACACGAGGTTTTTGTCTGAAAGTCACCTGAACCGTCGAATGTCACCTGCTCTTGCAATGTATAACGACTCACGGACTTAGGCCGAATATTGCCCTAGCCCTTAATCTATTGTCACATAAGAGGTTACGCACGGCAGTGACATTGGGCACAGACCCCTAGTCATTGTCGTTCGGAGACCGCATTACTGAACGACGGCAATGGCGTCGAGCAATGTGCCGTCTTCACGCCGTGCAATCTCGAGCGTGTGTGTTCCCGCCGAGAGGGTGAATTCCACCACACTGTCGCCATCGTCACTGCTGCGGACCTCGTCCCAGTGCCAGGTGGCGCCGTCTTGGATGTCGTTGAAGCGCACCCAACCGCTGGCATGGTTCGTGGTGTTGGTCACCATGCCCGGGATCCGGAACCAGAAGGAGTTGCTTCCACCGGTGATGATCACACGGATGGCAAGCCGGTACACGCCGTCCTCCGGTACAGTAAGGGAATACGTCGCAACGCCATCGGCGGGAGGATTGCCGTTCTCGTCTCCAATGCCGTCCACGGTGCCGATATGCTGACCTGCGGAGGCAGTGGGACTATCCGAGAACACCTGCATCGGTGCGGTGATCGTACCGGACTCGGCCTCAAACCAGCTCAGCGGCTCGGACGCTGTCGGTGCGTTCTTAAAGAGTTGGATACTGTCCACGTAGATGACACCCCTTGCGCCCGCACCTTCGACGCCAATCGTCAGGCTCCTGACGCTCGCGGCATCCGCTACGGCGGACAGGTCAATGGTCCATTGGGTCCAAGCATCCCATCCCGGGGGCAGGCCTGCGGGGACCTCATACACCATCTTGGTGTCGTTGATCTTCAAATACACGCTGCCACCCGTATTGTCCGCGCCTCCCTTGAAATAGAGCACCAGGGTTTGAATACCGGACCGGGTCCAGTCCTGTGTCTGGTCGAACGTACGCGTCGCCTCTGAAACTGAGGCGGCGCTGTTGTCGAAGTGGAGGGGCAACGATTGACTGCCGTCATGGACGACTGTCGATTCCGGCAAAAAATCTCCGATTCCTGGATTCGCGCCAACGAGGGCACCGTTGTTGGCCTCATCACCGAATCCGTCGATCCAGGTGGCCCAGATCTCGAGGAATTCTTCGTCTCTGTAGCTCTCCATGTCGTCGACGTTGATGGCATCCGCCGTCGTAAAGCTCCAGGCAGTGCCTTCCCAGGTGCTGGGGTCCATGACGTCATTGATCTCATCCACACGCCAGTGGTAGGTCTGACCCAGTTGCAGATCCAATGCCTGGGTATCCAGGCTGCTTTCGCCGACGCTGGCGGCCAGGGATAGATTGTTGGCATCGGTCCCGACGTATACATCGTGGCTACCCGCCTCCCGTCCATCACGGCCCCAGGCTAAGGGGACATCGGGCGACACATCGGTGGCGCCTGTTTCCGGATTTGGCCTGGTGGCAAACGTTGGTATGTAGTAAAAGCGTACCTCACTCAGGCTGGCCTGAGGTGCAATCCCCTGGACACTGTTGACGGTCAAGCGGACATGCTGGGCCGTGGCACCACCGAAATCGATGGTAGTGTTGTGCGCATAACCCTCGGTACCCGGCGCCTGGGCCAAGGGCCCGACGCCGTCGAGAACGGTCCAGTTCTCGCCGTCGAGGGAGTGCTCGATTACAACGTCCTTGGCGCCGAATCCCACGAAGGCCTCGATGAGCTGATTCGAGTTCCAGATCCACAGCTCGTGCAGTTTGTAGGCCCGGTCGAAAGCGTACTCGAGGGTGGCGGGGATACCCCCGCTGATCCACATATCGGCCGCCGAGGTTCCATGGCCATCATCCACCAGACCCGAACCGTCGACGGTCTTCTCTGGCACGGAGGCGCCAAAGGAGCTGGACGCCGTGGCCGTGACACCTGCGAGCGGAATCGAGAAGGGCTCCACGGTGAAACTCCAGACCTCTCCCCTGTATACGGTAGAGTCCGGCGGGCTATTGACTTCATCAACACGCCAGTAGTAGGTCGTCCCGAAATCGACACGTTCTGGCGGCGTATAGCTGGCGGCATCCTGGGCGGCGCCGCCGCTGGCATCGTTGACGTCGTCGAAGCTTTCACCGAAATAAACGATGTGCCCCCTTGTTGACGCTGCAAACGCTCCGGGCGCCCAGCTAAGGACTGAATCCCTGGGCACATCCGTCGTCTCACGCGCCGGACTGGGTTTAGCAGCCGAGCCAAGAGGAACAGCCGAAATCACGGTGATCCCGAATGCGTAGGATCGGGGCAGATCCACGTGGCTGAAGTCGCCCACCGCCTGTTCGACGTCAGTGGGTTCAATGGGGCCTGCATTATCATGGTCGGTTACCCCTACCTGAAGGTTCGTGTAGACCTTGGCAATCCCGTCATGGTACACACCACCAAAGACTTCAGTGCTCTGGCTCAGTGTGAAGATTTCAGCGCCACTCGCGAAATTTACCGTATCGACGCCGTCCAGGGTCACCACGACGCGTGGGCCCACCCACACGGTCTCATAGGTCAGGGGGCTGCTGGATGTCCCCTTGGCAAGAAACGGACGCAAAAAACCGCCACCGCCGCCAGGGTTGGCCTTGAATGCGAACTCGGACACCTCGTAGCGGCCCTCGGCAAAGACCTCAGATGCGACAGTGCCCGCCGGGAATTCCTTCGTGATATTGATGCGGTCGTTGGCAGTATCGAGAACAGTGGCATCAAGGTCGGCACCGGCGCCAATCATTTGGGCCTGGAGCGATGACGCTAGGCAAAAGTTCAGCACCAAGAAAGAAAGAAGCAAATAAGTCAGTTTGTGACACATACCGATTCTCCTTATTTTACCCGTGATTTTTCATATGGATCTACCTGAAACGGCTTCAGGCTTGGAACTCTGCTCCAGTGCCTGAGCGATCGTACCGGAGCTGTGCTCCTGGCCGTCGCGGTAATAGGTCAATTGATTGCCGGTTTTCACAACAACATGATGAATCCAGACATCGGCCGGGATGTCATCATAGTCCAGGTCGTCGCTGCCATTGCCATTCATGTGCCATTCAAACTTGGTCGGTGTGAACTTGATGAACTGACGTGGCACAAAATCGGCCCGGTTCTCAGTGCGTCGATTGCCGAAAATAACGTCATTGTTGGCCGTGTTGGTGGCCCTTTTTGCTTGGCCCAGAAGACCCAGGTAAAATCGTTGACCAGCGTCTGCCGTGGGATGTTGCCCGCCCGCACGTAGGCGCTGCCGCCTGTCCCATCGAAACTGAGGACCATTCCTCGCTCGGGATCGTCCACCCAAGCCGATCCTCCGGCCCCCAATCCGTTGTTCAGGTTTTCAATCGCCCCATCGTTCCCGTTGCCCGAGGAGTCGATGGCGACGTTACCCTCTCCTTCATCCAGAAGCCACCACCCGATGACGTCTGGATTCGCCCCTAGCGCCGAATGGGCGATGGCTAACGCAGTCGCCCAGAACACCCATGTATAGTTTCGCGTTTTCATGTTTGATTCCTCCAATACAGACAAGGTTTCTCAGTTCGACTTATAATTGATCCTGAAAACATCTTCGACGTGACTCCTCCTTTCTAATGTGTGTCAGCACACCTGCGCGGGCACAGGCGACGCTTCCAAGATTCAATCCCATTGTCACCGTTCTTGCGGCACGTACCCGAGGCTGTGTCCTCTGTCTTTCAGTATCAATACCTTCGAATCGCTCTATTCATCCATCATTCAGATGGCCCGTCATGTGCTTAGAGCCCCTAACGAAATGATCGTCGCACCGAGAGGGAGCGTTATTGCCTCTGGCAAGGAAGGCGAAGCAGGCCATCCGAGGATGGTCGATGGAGCCTGACGCCGTCCAGAGGGAAAATAAGCCGCTCGAATGCAGAGTCATTTTGCGTAGGTGCTCTTAATTATAGCTAAATCTGCCCAGACTCGCCAATCCTTCGCAAAATATTCAGGAATCATGGTGAACCCGCCTGCCCTTCGGCTTTTCGACCTGTTTTCGCAAGTGGTCACGGCGTCGTCTTTTAAAAAGGGGGCCTGGCTCAAAACCATACTGGCATGGGTATCAGTCTGCCTACCCCCTTCGTTGTCGTTGTCAGCGAAGCGGTTGTCGTTGTCGTAATCGATTGACTTGTAGAGCCAATTCGCCGTTTCGATTACGACTACGATTACGACAACGATAACGACGACGATGATGGACAGTGGGACGGTGAACTGAACCACGCCAAAAAAAAGAGGGGCCTATACCTGAAGGTCCGGTATAGGCCCCAAACGAAATTCTATGTCCGCGATCCTGGCCGGCACCCACTCAACTCGAACGGTCCGTCTGCATGACCGCACAGTGTCATCGTTGGTCCGTGGTACTGGCTGTGTCAGAAAACTCGATCTGGCTTCGAGCGGCCCTTTTTTCGCCTGGCTGCATCCGGCGTAACCGTTCAAGGGTTTTGACCTTTCCTCATGAAGCTGGGCGTGGCTGTCCGATAAAAGTTGCATGGAGACCAAAGGCTGCAAGGCCACCTACGATGAATTGCTTAAGCTTGTTGCGATTTTGCAGGCGCGCATCGCAGAGCAAGACAAACGTATCGCAGAACTGGCGGCCCAGCTCGCCGCCGCGAATAAGAACTCTCGCAACTCGTCCAAGCCCCCTTCTTCCGACATCACCAAACCCAAAGCCAAGAAGCGCAGCGGAAGTCGAAAGAAACCCCGTATCGGCGGTCAAAAGGGCCACCCGAAAAACGAATTGAACCGGACCATTGACGACGCTGACCATGTTGTGCCCTACCATGCTGATCAACTCCCTGAGAATCTGGAACGGGAACTCGTGCCTGCTCCCGGTTTGGAGCCGAGGACTTTGTTTCAGCATGAACTCGTCGATAAGCCGGTGGAGTTGACCGCCCATGTCTCCTATCCATACATGATTCCTGAAACCGGCGAGGTCGTTTACGCATCTTTCCCTCGCGAGGTTGAGGCGGCTGGCGTCCTTGGCCCCCGCCTCACCGCTTTCGCAGCGTGTCTGAAGGGCGGTATCCATGCCAGCTACACAGGGACGGAGAAGGTCCTCGGCTTCCTTGGCGCCGATGTCTGCCGCGCCACGATCTGCAACAAGATCAAGAAGGTCACGGCAGCGCTCGGGTTTGCGCATGGCGAACTTCTGGCCGCTCTGCCTACGCAGGATCACATGAATGTCGATGAGACCGGCCATAAGGACCACCCCTTCGACAAACCGACCGATCATAAGAAGCACTGGATTTGGGTCTTCGCCGCCTCTTTCTTCACGGTCTTCAAGATCTTCGGCAGCCGTTCAACCGACGCCTTGCGCGAGGTCTTGGGCGAAGACTGTGCCACGATCATCGGTGCCGACTTCTACAGCGCCTACAAGTGCTTTATGAAAGAATCCAACATCAAAGTCCAGTTCTGCTGGGCCCACCTGATTCGGGATATCAAATTTCTAACCGAGTCTTCCGACAAGGTGACGGCCAATTACGGTGATCGCTTGCTGGAACTCTGTCGAAAGATCTTCCGATTGCAACACCGGCGAGACGAATTGGGCGAAACCGTGTTTCGGCGACGCATGAAGCGATTGAAAGAGTCGTTTCTCGCTACAGGTCGTCGCAGTCGGGCCTCTGGCGCCCAAGCCATGGTCAAGCGTCTGAAGGAATTTGGAGAGGAGTACTTCCTATTCCTGGAGAACCCGCACATTGAACCCACGAACAATCTCGCCGAACGAGAGGTGCGCCACTGCGTCATCGACCGCCGTATCACCCAGGGCACCCGTGGCATTTCTGGCCAGCGCTGGTGCGAGCGCATCTGGTCCGTTCTCGCCACCTGCGCCCGTCAGCAGCGCGACGCATTTTCGTTTGTCGCCGAGTCGGTGCGCACGTTCTACGCCGGACAGCCCCAACCCTCGCTCCTCCCCGTTGAGTAGATCTGGCTCATCATAAATCATTGGTGGTTAGGCCTCGTGCCCTTGAATGGTTACGAAACTCTTGCTGCTTGGAATACTCGGGAAAGGCAGGATCCAAGACCCGCTTCAGCGATGCGTTGGAGGTTGTGGGGTCATACGCCCCGCCCTTTGGGCCATCGTGCGTAGGCAGCGTTTGGCCTTGCGCACGCATGAATTCCACAGGCGAGTCAAAGAATTTGAGTAGCTGAAGGTGCAGCTCATCAAACTCATCGACCACACGCAGAAAAAGACGCTGTTTCGCGGCGATTGGGGGCCCAGGAAGTCCTGCATTTATTATGGTGTTGCGCAAGGACCTACGCTTCTCTTCCGAGCTTGTACGGATAGCGATAGTGGTGGCGTCGAGGACTAGATCGATGAACGTGTCATTCGATTTGAGTGCTTCGATATCGATATCGTGGTTAGCTAGCTCGTTCAAGCTAGCGGTGACATCGGCTCTCCATTCAGCACAGCGACGCTGATAGGCCGTGGGAAAAGCCTCTCCGAGGATGCTTGACACAACATCGCCAACAATGGGCAAAACCAACCCTAGACCCGCCGCTCCTGCTGCGCGAGCTGCGGCTTCACTTTTCTCGGTCGACGTAGCTTCGGGTGGCTGGAGTTGCCGGCGTCTTTGCTTTGAATTGTCGAGTGGCTGGTCAGTCATTAGTAAGCTCTACGCCTAACATAGATTATCGGTCAAATCTGACCCATATCATCTTGTCGTTTCATGGGTTTATTCCGCACAACGGCGTCAATAATAGCCTGTTTAAGGCCAAAAATAAACGTTTTATGCGTCAGCGATCGGTATATTGGCTAAGACAATAGTGCGCGATATTGACCGATATCCCGGGGATTTCTGGGATATCGGTCAGATTTGACCCATATCCAAGATATTGATTCCGGCAAATTGGTCACCATTTAGAGAAAATAGTGGGATTTCAGGCCAGTATCGCACATAGGTTGACCCATATGCGGATATTGAGATTGACAGAAGTGCGCGCATATAGCACGATATGGTTATTCTACCATATACGATAAAATCATGATCTGTCTAGAGTATGGAGAGCCCCTCATGATGGACAAACCTAAGCTTCTTGATCAAGTCCGTGATGTCGTCAGATTGAAGCATTACAGTATGAGCACTGAAAAAACGTATGTTGGTTGGATCAAGCGATTTATCCTTTTTCACAATAAACGCCACCCGAAAGACATGGGTGCCGAGGAAGTCCAAGCCTACCTAACCTATCTTGCCGTCAATCAGCATGTGGCGGCTTCCACCCAAAACCAGGCCTTAAACGCCATTGTGTTCTGGTATAAGCATGTCATTCACAAAGAGCTGGGCGATTTTAGTTCAGCAGTGCGAGCGAAGAGGCCGGGAAGGCTGCCCACCGTTTTCACACAGGGTGAAGTCCATCTGATTTTGACCTGCCTGCCTAAGACACAGCACGCCTTGATTGCGAGAATGCTGTACGGAGCGGGTTTGAGGCTTATTGAATGTTTACGTCTTCGGGTTCAGGACATTGATTTTCTTCGAAACACGATCATGGTGCGTAGCGGCAAGGGGGATAAGGATCGGTTGACGGTATTGCCTGACAATGTACAGGTACCGCTTAAGGTCCATTTGAATCAGGTACGTGCCCAGTTTGATCGAGATCGACCAAGGAAGTCAACAGGCGTTAAAAATAACAGGTAAGTGTGCTACAGTGTCTCTTTGTCTGTGTATACATTACTCAGCAGATTTCTGCCAAGACGGAAGTTTTTCAATAAGTGAATTCAACATATGCATCTTCTGATTCATCAAGGTAGTCGATGTCCCAGGCTGATGTTTCAATAATTCGCCATTTACCTACATATGACATAGATTCTCCTTCACCGTGGTCTACTTGGTGCAACCCCATTCGCGTTGCCTTAAGACGTTTTTTGATGACGGGTGCCTGCTAGCCCATCTGCATAATGTCCTGGACGCTGATGCCGATTTCGGCCAGGGTTAGTTGTGTGTTATCTTTTCTAAATGGATAGGGGATCCTATTTGTAGGCAGGGTTTTTACGGCGGCACGTGTGGCGTTTAGTGCCGAGGGGTGGTGTCGCAAGAAGTCCAGGAAGTACTGTTTGTCCACTGCCGGGTTACCGTAACTTTCACTGCAACTCATGATAAACTGCTGAAGTTTGGCCCGTATGCTAGCCGGCAAGCGATGAGGGTGTTGGGCCAACATATCCTGGGCGATGATTCTTTTTTCTTTATCGACCATGACTAAATGTTCCATGTCGGTTTCGCCGCGGCGGCTGAGATTCTGGTCGTGGATGCGGTGAATGAACACCAGTTCATCCATTTTGTGGAATTGAAAACGGCCGGCCAGATCCAGTGCGAATTTGAGTTCGTTAGAGATCAAGGGGAAACGTTCGTCAAAGCGTACCTGGGCTACGTGGTTTTGATTCAAGAATAAGGTCTGGAAGCCAATATAGGTCATCCATAGGTCCAACAAGGATTCAAGGATGTCCCCGTGACGCTTTAGCGTATATTGGTTCCAGGTAGGACCGGCAAAAGGGTCGGGTACGATATTCGAGTCATTATCTACATTCACATAGTCGCCGACAATCACTTTGTCACGCAGTTCGGGTTGGGTGGCCAGCTGCACCTGATGGGCGATGCGTTCCTGAGGATAGATATCGTCTGAGGTAAGTATACAAAGGAATTGGCCCTGTGCTTGAGCAAATCCATCATTAACCGTTTTAGCTAATAACTGATTGGTTTCGTGGAAGGTGGCCTTGACACGGCTATCCTGTTGTTGCAAGGAACGGATAATGGCAGGCGAGTTGTCAGTAGAGGCGTCGTCAATAATAATCAGTTCCAGATCCGTGAAGCTTTGTGTTAACACACTCCTGATGGCCTCAGCGATGTAGAGGCCATGATTGTATGACGGCATAATGACACTGACCTGTGGCATTATATACTCCTGGCTTTGACTGATAGTAATTTTGATTTACTAACCATACGAACGATTATACACTCCAAAGCAAAGCACATCAAAGGGAAAGACCTATTATGTATGTGATGATTTTAATAGTAATCTCCTGCTATGATAACGACGCGGCTCAGCGGAGGAGCGAAGCGAAGTCCGCCTGAAGCCTCTGGTTGTGTGCCGGGCATGCCCGGCGACTTAAGAGTGCTAGTATGGAATATAATGACACCTATTTCAAACTAAAGTCTCGAGCCAGCCCCAACGGAGGCGAAGGCTAGCTGAGGGCAAGGGAAACGCGGTAACGCTAACCTGAAAGAAGCCTAAGGCAAAGATGCGGGCTGACGAACAGCAAGCGGATCAGGCTTGGATACGATGGGACGAGCTGGCAACACACAGCGAAGTCCTCTATCCGTTGTTGTGCGTATCTGGGTATATCCGACAGTCGTGCATCGAAAGTCGCCGGGATTACCCCGGGAGGTCCGTTGCGTGTCCTTTCCCGGACTGAGCGAACCGCAAGGCGAGCCCATCGCGTAACGGAAGTCAGCAGAGGGCATATTAAGTCATGTGCAGTGCCCAGGTATGGCAGAGATATTGTGGCACCGCCGCGAAAGCAGGCGGCAAACAGAGAAAACAAACATCTGCCTGGAGCCAGGTAACGGCATGGCCCAAGGCCCGAACGGTGCCCAGCCGAATGGTGTGGGTAAATGAGAGTGGTTAGTAAGAGTTCAAGTCTTATGGACATAATGGCAGAAGTCTCTGAAATGTCTGTAGCGTCTTGGTCCTCTAAACGCCCGACAGAACAGGTACACCTCTTGGCGAAACTCAAGAGTGAGTCAGCACGAAAACGGCAACAAGTTGTGTCAAATGAGAGATCATTGCATCAGATAGTCGCTTGCTTGAAGCCGCTTGGAGTGTCAGAACTCAGTTCCTGGTCTGCCTTGATCAGCCGAATCGCCGGATGCGGACCCGCATGTCCGGTGGTGTGGGAGGGGGCCTCCGCGAGGGGGCTCCCTATCCCGCTAGATGGCACCAGAAATCCGCGGCACTGTCATGGCTCCATCACCGAAAGCGGCACCTCGGTCGTGAGGTATCCCACCCACACCCGTGGCAGCGGAAAGCCGAGGCACAGATGCCCAATCATGACGGACAGCGTCCTCACATCCTCGGGCACCCTCACGCGGACGGATATCGTGCCGGAGAGTCGCCCGCTCGGCTCAAGCGCCACCCAGTCGCCCGTCCCGGGGGCATCCCACACAATCGGAAGAATGAAATGACTTTGGGCTGCATCGAAGCTCACCTCCACGCGCGATGGATTCAATCGGATGACCTGCCCGGTGGGGTTGAGCAACGTCACGTCCAACTCAAGGACATCAACGCGGTTCCCACGCCGGTGGATCTCTAGCCTTGGCGCGGCGGGCTCAGGCGCCGTGAGCTCGTCCAGCCACTTTCGAAGCACCTCTAGCGTGATCTGATCGAACGCTGTGTCTTCGATGAAGACCTCCAGGCCGATGGGCATGTTCCACCAATCGGCCTTGCGGTGATACGGCTCGACCTCGCGCTGCCGCTTCAGCAACAAGAGCCGCCGCTGCCCGGTGCGGTAGGTCCCCGCGACCCACGCAGATTCCCACGTGCGTAACGTCTGCCCGACCGTCACGCGCCCCTTGGGCACAGCGAGCACCTTCACCTCGAGGATCAACGGGCCGTCCACTGCGGTGGCACGATTATCGACGCGGAGAATCTCCACCACCGCCACCGCCTCAGCCGACTTCAGCATTTCCCTGAACCCGGTTACGGGCGTCAACTGCTTCGCCGCGGCCGTGAGTACCTGCCCTCCCACTGCCGCGAGTACGATCAAAACTCCCGCAAAACCCGTCTTCATCTTAGAGTGGCCTATCCCTCGCCATGACACATCTCTTTTGGTGAACGACAAATGAGGGCGCCAGCCTCCGTTGCCTACCGCGGTTTGTTAGCAATCGGATGTCAATCTAACGGTTTAACTGTGCGGCGCGGCCCTTTGCGTCCGCACAAGTAAATTGTTATCGTTTGGCTTTAGACATCTTTCAAGTATTCTATATAAATCAATCGCTTGATAATTGTTTGATAAAAATAATAGACATTGTCCCAATCTATCCCTGTCCAATCTTTTTCTTTCAGCTTTCCATTTGAAATATCCTCGAAGCTTGTTGTGTATGTTGATTGACCATTGAATCGACCATCTTTAATATCTTTAATGAATAATTGTGATGTGTTCAGTTGTTGAGCATAATGGGTATATTTAACTCTGGCCGACCAATTTAACGTGTTCTTGATTTTTATGATTAAATTGATCTCATTTTCATTTTTGATTCCCTTCTTCTTCAATGCCCTTGTTAGGAATGGTCTCCAATCTTCTTTATTATGTTCTTTTCCGCAAGATTGGATTTCTTGTTCTGGCTTTCCCAGGATGGTTTCAAAAACTGTTTGGAGTTGCGATATTTTTTGAAATAAGTTGTTGTAATATTTAGATTTGGATCCAATTGTATACAAGAAAAGGTCGATTATATTTCTGAAGTTATCGTCTCCATTATATTTCTTAACGAAACAACTATAGAACTCTACAAAAGATATTTTATTGGGCAA
>JADFHU010000720.1 GCA_022567055.1 Planctomycetota bacterium | reverse complement strand
GATGCCGACTCCGCCGACAAGCAAAGAAATCCCGGCAATGGACCCCAGGACGATATTCCAAATCCGCTTTTCCTTTTCAGCCTGGCTCAGCAATTCCAACGGAACCTGGATTTCGAAATCATCCCCCTTGGTGTGCGTTTGGTTTAAGAGTTTACGCGCCATAGCAGCCGTCTGACTCACATATTTTTCCTCTCGCACGGTCAGAGTGATCTCGCTGAGCTGAGTCCGCTCGAACTCCCGGCCCCCGGCGCGGACAATCATCTGCAGCTCGCCAAAACGCCGCTGCGCAGCGGTGATGGGGATATAGATGTCCTCGTTGAAGTCATGCCGGTCGATGGCACCGGGCATGGCGCTGCCGCTATCCTGTGTGTTCAGCACCCCCACGATGGTGTACGCCCCCGGTCCCAGGAGCAAGATCTTGCCAATCGGATCCCTATAGCTGAACAGGGTATGGGCGGCACCCGCGGCGAGGACGGCGATATTGGATGTACGCTTGAGGTCCCTCTCGTTCAGGAACCGCCCTCTGCGCACCGAAAGGTTCTTAACGCCGAGATACTCCGGAGTCGTGCCCAGAATGCGCGCATTCAAGATGCGGTGACGTCCGTGTTGTGCATTTCCGCGCACTAAGGCGATCGGTATGGCTCGTTCCACCGTCCACATGGTTGAGGTCAAACGGTCGTAATCGCGGTACCGTAAGCCGTACTCGAGCACTCGGCTGGTCTGTTGCGTGGTGCCGTCCGACGTACCCGACGCCTGGCTCTCGTACTCCGGTTTGACACTGCGAATGATCACGTTGGTCGCGCCGAGTTGCCTGATTGTTTCGACCGCTTCCTGTTTGGATCCTTCCCCAATGGCCAGCATTGAGATCACGGAACTCACACCGAGGATGGTGCCAAGCATGGTCAGGAGGCTCCGGAGCTTGTGGAGCGTCAAGTTCTTGACAGCGAGTGATACCGTGGCAGGAAGCATGGTTCACCGATCAGCTATCAGGGCTTTCTTGCCGGTCCCTGAGCGCAGAGTCCTCGTCCCCGCGGGACCGATCCGCCGATTCCTGCAATGGGGCGCGAGAATCCTCAGGAGCGGTCTCGTGCTCGGGGTCGTCCTGCGCCGGCCCCGAGAGATCTTCGCCGGGAGATGGCTCGGACACGCCATCCTTATACTCATCTACGATAGCCATGGGATTTAACACCACACGATCCCCCTCTTCGAGCCCCTCGGTAATCTCCACAAACTTGTCGTTGGTCCCTCCCAGTTCTATCAGGCGCCGTTCCACGTTGCGCTCGGCATCCACATAGCACCAGGTGTCGTTCTTGATCTGTACGATAGCTTGCACGGGAACGGTCAGTACGTCCTTCAGTCTATCGATATGGATCTTCACCACGGCCGACATACCCGGTTTGAGCCGCGCGACCTCTTCATCGATGGTCACCACGGTCTCGTATACCTTGATGTCCGAACTCATCCAACTGTCCTGATCCGGCAGGACGGCGATAGAGCGCACCGTACCCTGATAGCTTCGATCCTGAAATGCATCCACGGTGATCGTCACTGGCAGGCCAATCTCGACCTGAAAGAGCACGGATTCATGCACGGCGGTGGTGACCTTCATTTTCTTGAGATTCGGCAGGGTCAGGAGGGTTTGCTGCGGACGAACCGCCGCTCCGGCGCGAATCTCTGCACTGCGCCAGTGATTCGTCTCGACAGCATAGGCGACCATGCCGTCCTGCGGCGCATAGATTTTGCACTTCTCCAAATGTTCTCTGTACCGGACCAGCAGCTCTTCCTCTTTCTTTGAAGCCTCGTCCGCCGCTTCCATGGCGGCCCTGGCCTGCTCAAGCAGCGCCTGGTTGTCCTGCTCGACCTGCAGAAGGGCCCTGTCGGCCGAGTCCACCTGCCCCTTCAACTGCATCTTCGTCTTGGGGAATTGATACTCCACCAGTTCCTTCATTGTCGAGATTGCGGTGGCCAGCCTGCGCTCCGCTTGCAGGGCATTGAGCCTTGCCTCCGCCAGTTCGCCACTGCTACGATAACCCAATTTGTGGAGCTGCTCGACCCCGGTCAGGTTGGTTTGCTCGATCAACTGCCCCGCCTGTGCTTCCTGAATCTGCAATTCCACGGTCTGCAACTCGATCTGAAATGTTCCGCCCTCTTCATCGACATACTGTTTCATCGCCAGATCGACCAGATTGACCTGCAGCTCCGCCTCTGCCCAATTGGTTTGGTTTTGCGTCTGCTGGTTCTCGTACTTGACTCTGGTTTGAATCTGCTCGGAACGGGCTTTATCGGTGCTAAGGATCTGTCGGTCCAAGCGTTCCTGATGGTTGGAGGCATCAAGTTCGACGACCAAGTCGCCCTTCTTGACCGAGGAGCCATTGGGAATGACCCACAGAATCGGGGTCCCGTGGATGTTATCACCGTGAATATCGTCAACCTCGCAGATGACTTTGACTTCATCCTGGCTCTGCAAGTTCCCCCGTTCAGTGACTGTGATCTGCAGATCGCCGCGCCTGACCGTATGATAAATAAGCAACGGGTCAGAAATACCCAGACTACTCGACAACAGGGTGACGACGGCAATCAACAGAGTGCCTCCGCCAGCGAACAAGACTATAGTTTTCATGGTAGTTGTTCCTTCATCGCGATCTTGTCTTGCAGTCCGCTTTTAATCCGTGCGATCGGCGCGCCGAGTACGTTTCGTTCTCGGGCCGTTTGTGACTCTAATATATCACTGTTATTCCGCAGTGAAAGGTTATTTTCCAAGGCAAGCGCATCCTGTAACGCTGGCGACCAACAGCTCTTTCTCTTCCCCGCCTACGGATGCCCGCAAGGCTGTCATCAGTCTTTAGTGCTCAAGTAAGGAACCGGCAAGAAATAACTTGGACTTTTGGATGCCCAATTGCACCGCATCTTTGGTCGCTTCTCAATCGCCAAATCCTCACTGTAGCTCACTACACCTCCGGTTTGGCTCAATCGGCGCGACCAAATCTACGGCACACTTGAACCCCAAAATGTCCAATTAATTTCTTGCCGATCCCTAATCAGTTCTTGGCTGTGATGGGCGAAAGAGAGGCGTGGCGATGATCCCGAGGTGTCCTTGATGCCGGTGCCAACTGCAGTTCGGAGGAAGATCTTGTCCCCCCCCCGACGATTGGCGAG